>JAPKYY010000475.1 GCA_026394095.1 Acidobacteriota bacterium
TGGGCTCGGGTTGCTCATCACGAGATCGCGAATCAGACGCGTCACGATGAAGGGTGCGGTATTGGGGTGATTGAAAACACAATCAATGACCCGGTTGGTCTCTGCCGCAACTGTGAGCCCTGCCGGTATGGTGCAGCCACCAATGAGAGTCTTTGCCGTTGTGTCATGAAACTGTTCTCTTGCCTCCATGGCCGGTGCGTTGAAGGATTCCCAGTTGGACACGCCCATGCTTCCTCCGGCAGGTGTCGGATAAGTCCATCCAGTCAAAGCTTTGGAGGTGGCAACCACCGTGCTTTGGTCGTAAGCCGGTATGGTTTTTCCTTGCGCATCCAGTTTGGGAGTGCCGTCCGGGTTCAACAGCACGAGGCCTGTTGTGAAAAGTTGCATCAACTCACGCGGGTAATTCTCGTTTGGCGAAGCTTTCTTCGAGTTGGCAAGGTCTAGATATTTGCCCATCTGCGGACTTACAGTGATGTCGTAGAGCATCTGCCGGTAGCTGCCAAAGGCATGCCTGCTGAGGATCTGAAGATAGGGAACCACCTCTTCGGGATAGGGATTCTTGTTGGCTGAAACCACAATCACTTTGGTGAGTGCATTGACGACACGCTGTCTCAATTGATCAGGCGCGTGAACAAGCCGTGAGATGTATTCAGCCGAAGCCGCACTATTGCTTGCCGGAATCGGAAGCGGTGTTTCCGGCATGTTGAACTGCTCTTGTAACCACGCCTGGATCGTAGATTGCGACAGCTTCTGTAATTCGTAAGGCGTCGGGCCGAAGGCGGCTTGATCTAGAAATCTGGCATGGCTCAGGTTGGGCATGGGCTGTGGCGGAGACT
This sequence comes from Acidobacteriota bacterium, assembly GCA_026394095.1. Classification (GTDB taxonomy): domain Bacteria; phylum Acidobacteriota; class Terriglobia; order Bryobacterales; family Bryobacteraceae; genus Bryobacter. The sequence goes on from JAPKYY010000475.1 coordinate 837, forward strand.
GGAGCGTAACCATCGCCTGTCCGGAGACAGAAGGTTGCGCAACTGTGGTGGCCCTGATGGTGACCGTAGCTGGATTCGGCATGCTCGCCGGAGCAGTGTAAAGACCCGTGGTGCTGATCGAGCCCGCAGTGGCCGTCCACGTTACAGCCAGGTTCGGCTCGACAGTAAACTGTTGTTTACCTCCCAGCGTCAACTGGATATTCGCAGGTGTAAGTTTGACTGTCACGGATGGTTGAGTGAGCGTTACGGCTGCGGTGGCTGAGACGCTTGGGTCCGCTGTGCTGGTGGCGCGGATCAGCGCTGTGGGTGGGTTGGGGAGTGAAGCTGGTGCGGTATAGATTCCTGTCGAGCTGATCGAACCAACACTGGCAGACCAGGTGACCGGAAGATTTGCCGTGAAGGCTTGTGAAGCATTCACCGCAACGCTTGCGCTCTGGGGGCTTACACTGACGCTGATTGATGAGACCTGAATTGGAACTCTAATGGCGGGGCTTGTCGTCGATCCTGGCGCCGGATTTACGGCCAGCAGCACTGCGTTGCCGGCCATCGATGCCGGTATGTTGCCGGTGACGGTGAGTGAAGTGGATGACTTGAAAACAGTATTGAGCGGTTGCCCGTTGATTGTCACAACCACGCCCGGGATGAAGTTGGAACCGTTAACACTGAAGGCAACGGCACCTGCGCTGAGTTTGCCCGGATAAATACTCCAAACGTTCGGCTGCGGTTGGGTGATGCTGATTTGAGCTGTACCCACTTCATTTGGATAAGCTTTACTCGCCACGCGGATCGTGATCAGGTTTGGCGTTGGCACTTCTGCCGGGGCCTGGTATAGGCCTGTTTGCGAGACGGTGCCGAAGGTAGAATTGCCGCCAAGCACCCCGTTGATCGACCAGCTCACCGTGTTCGGGGACAGTTGCACGTAACCTGTCATCTGCCGGGAAGTCCCCTTGGCTATTGTGGCAGCCCCGGGGTAAACCGTTATCTTTTGTGCCATTGCCGGCGTCAGGCTGAGGAATGTCAGCAGGAGAGTGGATCGACTGAGGTGCATGCTCACAGTCCATAGTGCGGAATTTCTGTTGAATTTGAAGCAGGGTAAGTACAAGCTTCCCGAAAGATCAGGGATTTCTCCTAAGGTCATTTTCTTCATACTCCTTAACTCGACTCTCTTTCCTATTTGCCCTTCAATACAGGTATGAAGATGGATCGACGCACACTACTCAAGGCTGCCTGCATGTGGACACCGGGTCTCTATGCCGAGCAATTGTCCAGAACTCCGGGTGTGGAGGAAGGCCCCTATTATCCGAATCGGCTTCCACTGGATACCGATAACGATTTGGTCATTCTGAACAACAATTAGACTCCCGCAGTTGGTGAGGTGATCTCACTTGGGGGCAAGATTCTTTTTCCGAATGGAACGCCGGTTCGAGGGGCCGAAGTCGAGATCTGGCAGGTTGACGCCAACGGGATTTATCAAAAGATGGCAACCAACGGCGATGCCAAAATGGACCCTAACTTTCAGGGCTATGGCCGCTTCGAGACGGCCAGCAATGGCGAGTACCGGTTTCGGACGATACAGCCAGTACCATACCGGGGCCGTTCTGCACCTCATATTCACTTCAAGATTCGAACCAAAAGCCACCAGCCATGGACGACCCAGCTCTTTATCGCAGGCCACCCCGGGAATGCCCGAGACTTCCTATACCGAAAGATCGGCGACGAAGCTGCCCGGCAGCGCGTGAGCGCAGACTTCAGCTCGAGCAAGGTTAGCTTCGATATCGTACTGGGTTGGACTCCGCAAGACTGACGCATCTACCCGATTCAATTTTCTGATTTGCCACGAAGATATCGAAGCCTTAATCTAAAAGAGCGGAACACGTATCTACTTCCGCTCTCCCACCCCGTCTTATTGAACCCCGCAGTTCTCGATTTTCAATCCATTTGAAATGCGAGGCTAATATGCACTCTCTAATTTTTCGGTGCCTGATGGCACTGCTTTTGAGCCCCATTGTCTTTTTGGGGCAGACGTCCTTATCGGGTCAACTCGAAGGCCAATCTTCTGGAGATTTCTCCCGCCTGCGTGTCCTGCTTTGGGATATTGGCAAGCACAATGCTGTTGCAGAAGCGCACGTGAATCCGTTGGGTTCGTTTGAATTCTCCAGCGCGCCTTCGGGCAACTTCGAGCTACGAGTCATCAACTTTCAAGGCGAGACGATTTCGTCGCAAACGGTTACGCTTCCTTACCTCAATACTCTGTACGTGAAAGTCGGATCGGCTTCGTTTGGTCAGGCTCGAATTCCCGTCTCTCTTTCCCGCTTGCAGCACAAGGTGCCAAAGAAAGCATTGAATGCCTACAAGCAGGGACGGGCTGCCCTGGCCAGTGGCGATCGTGAAGCAGCCCGAAGCAAGCTGGAGGCGGCGATGCGACTGGATCCTCAATATTTTGAAGTGGCCAATGACCTTGGCGTGATTTATCTTCAGGACGGCAGATTCAGTGAAGCCTATGAAATGTTTCAACGAGCCACCACGATTGATCAGGGTGATGCTCAGGCCGAGGCGAATTTGGCATTTGTTCTGCTGGCGCTGAAGCGGTTTCCAGAAGCTGAGGAAGCTGCCCGATCCAGCATTCGCGCCGACTCGCTTTCGAGCCAAGCGCGATTCCTGCTGGCCGTCAGTTTACTTGAACAGAAGAAACTGCCAAAGGAAGCGATGTTTCATCTCGCTAAAGCGAAAGACCAGTTTGAACCGGCTCGAAAGCTTTGGCTTCGTTTGGCAGCAAAGTAGTTATTTCTGCCCTTCCCGTTCCAGTTGCTCGAGTAATTTGCGGGCCGGTTCCAGTTGCGAACTGGCCTTAGACAAATGAAAGAGCACTTCTTTGCGGCCCTTCTTTTGTTCGAGCAGACTCAGTGCCAGGTAGAGGCGAGCGCGGGCAGAGAGAGCATCTCCACGCAGGCCGGCTCTTGCGGCTGTTTCTGCTTCGGCAAAGCGCCCTAGCGACAAGAGTGCCACCGAGAGATTCGTCTCTGCCAGAGAGTCGCCGGCATCGATCGCAATTGCCCGCTCAAATGCGTTGATTGCCTCGGCTGCTTTCCCCTCACGCATCCATTGAACCCCAAGATTATTGTGGGCCTCAAAGTAGTCTGGATCGATCTCGATTGCCTTCTGAAGATGTGAAATGGCTTTGTTTCGCTCGCCTTTGCGTGAAGCTTCGTGTGCAGCGACATATTCTTTGATGGCCTGCCTGGGTATCTTGTGCTGAAGACGGCTCAGCGAAACTGGAGACAAGTTTGCGACGAGGTTTGGAGCCTGGCCAAGTTTTACGATCAGATTCTGCCCATAGGGCAATTGAACGGATTGTGAGTGCACGACGATTCCTTGCCAGTTGACGAATCGTAACTCATAGGCCCCGCTAGCGTTAGCACCTACTTCGAAAGAGCCAAAATGATTTGGGTTTGTTTCGCAAACGATTCTCTGGCTGCCCATCGGCAGAACCTGCACTCTGAGGCGGCTCAAATCGGAGCCGGACCCGGACTCGATTCGTCCTGAGAGTGTCATCGAAGCGTTCGATGCATATGGAAAGTGCCCACCCGTGCGATTTTGCTCAGAGCCGGAATCAGACATCGACAGTTGGCTGACTGCTACATGTGTGTTCGCGATTAGAAGCAAACACAAACCAGAGAACTTCATGAAAAATGTGAAGGTCATAGACCCCTCCCGAACGGAAATCTGGATGAGAAACAAGTAACAGCGGGGTTCTCGAATCAAAGCCCGGCAGAAGGAATTGCAGGGTTAGATTTCGTATCGTCTTCGCGGTCAAAAGCATGACTTTCATTTGCCTGCTTTGGTCTCGATTGCCGGACAAAGATCCGCTCTGAAATTAGCAGTTTGATTTTCCCAACTGAGATGTCGACCCGCTAAGTGTTGGAAACAGGGCAGAAATAATTTTGCCCCGAGTGTGAATTATGATTCGGTGATGACCAGACGCGACTTATGGCCCATTTTGTTGGCAGCAAATTTACGGGCCCAATCGGGATTTGAGGCAGGGGCCGCCAAGCGCAGTATCACTCCAGATCCACTACTCCCGGTGAGCGGCGGAATGGGGGCTCCGTCTCCGGTCAAATCCCGGCTAGGGGAGCTCAGCGCGAGAGCCCTGGTGATGCGCGCCGGTACTGAAATCGCAGGCATTGCTTGTGTCGACTTGATCGGCTTTCCCGCAGTGCTTGGGGACCGCGCCAGAAGCCTCGTTCCACGCATCGCCCCGGATCGAATTCTGATTGGGGCCACACATACCCACAGCGCGCCGGATTCCTATGCTTTCCCGGACGGTAAGGGCGGCCACACCGGTTCGCTCGAATACATGGACTTCGTCGTCAAGCAAATTGCCGCTGCACTCAACCAGGCAATCGATCAGTTGCAGGCTGCCGAACTTCGCGTGACCTCTGGCGAGGCCAAGGGCAAAATTGCATACAACTACTACGCCCCGGATCTTTACGACCGGCGCGTTAGCGCATTTGAGGTGCGCAAGCCAGGTGGCTCGACTATTGCCACGCTGGTCAACTACGCGATTCACCCGGAGGTAATTGGCAGCGGGCAGGGAATTCTCAGTCCCGACCTGGTAGGGCCGCTGTGCGACACGATCGAGAAACGACAGGGTGGTATCGCGGTATTTATGAACGGAGCCCAAGGGGGCATGGTTACTGCCGACAATCGCGATTTGAATCAGCCTCCGAGAGACGCAAACCGAGCCTATTGGAAAGATTCCCGCACCTGGGCGGAGTGCGAACGAATTGGTGGATTGCTGGCCGAGGAATCCCTTCGTCTGCTTTCGGCTGCCGCCTGGCAGAGCAAGCCGGAACTGCTCTGCCGGTCCAAAAAGGTAAAATTTCCGGTTGAGAGTGAAGAGTTGTGGCAAGTGGTGCAACATTCGCCTCTACGCTATCCCCACGGTGCGGATCGAACGATTGTGACTCAGATCAACTTTCTAAAATTGGGCAATGCACGCATTCTCACAATCCCTGGTGAAGCTCTGCCAAATATTGGCTTTTACCTGAAGCGAAAAATGAAGGGCGACCACCAGTTTCTCTTTGGCCTGACCAACGACGCCTTTGGCTATATTCTGACCGAGGTGGACTACCAGAGCTTCGCAGCTTACCGCTACGTGTCCCGTGTTTCGCTGGGAGAAAAGACGGGCGAAATCCTGATGCGCGAGGCCTTGAAGCTGGCCTCAGACTAGGCATTTGAATCGAAGTCTTCGCGCAAGGGAATCTTTTGTTCGCGAATCCAGTCACGAATCGCATGTACGTCGGTGAAGCTGAGAATGAGCATCGTAAGCAAGCCCTGATTGCTCTCGCGGGCCTGGCTGGGGAGCTGGTTCAGCAATTGCGGCATATCTTGAGCTTCGACCGTCCAGATCCACGCCACATCTCCACCCATACTGGACTGGGCTTGCGGGCTGAAGTCGTAGAGTTCTAATTCGAGACTGCCGTCGGTAATGACACGGGCCCAGGCAGAGGACTTCTCCCAGGGGCTGCGGATCTTCATCTCAAGGCGCGCTGTTGTCTCGGGAGTTGCCATCTAGTTCAACAGGTTTCGTCTGGCGTAGCCGCTGGTGGCGGGTTGAATTGCGTCTAAAGCCTTGGCCCAATCGGCCGAGTCGAAGCGTTTCTCGAAGTCCTGCAATGCCTTTTCGTAGCTTGCCAGCATCGATTGCTTGAGCTCAGCTTGTGCGAAGGAATAGCTGAGGCTGTTGCGCCCCAAAGTCTTGACTTCATCCCAGGAGAGTCGAAAAAGCTTGACGGCATGCATGTATTCGTCGGTCATGTTGGAATCCCAGCTTCCCCGGTCGTCCGTATTGAGGCAGACGGGGATGCCAAAGCGAAGGTATTCAGGGAAGGGATGTTCGATCAAATTGGGAACGTAATCGAGGAGGCGGTTTGAGATCAGATTGATCTCAACCAGATAGCGGTTGTGGCGCATCAGCAGCATCGTATCGGGGTCATCAATCAGATTGACACCGTGGCCAATACGCGTGGCGCCCAGCAGCAAAGTATTGCGCACTTCCGGGCCGGGGGAATCCTTTTCGCCGGCGTGGATGCTGAGCGGAATATTGCCGGTGCGGCGGCGTGCCTGGCGAAAGTACTTGAGCATGCGCAGGGCGTAACCCTTGTCGTTATCTTCCCGGCCAGCGGCATTTATGCCAACAAAAAGGTCGCGGTGACGGTCTACAAATTCATGCAGATTCAGAATCTGTTGTTCGATGTCGGCACGAAAGCGGATGATGGTGACTTGAAAGCGATAGGCGACACCAGTCGCTACAACGTCAGGCTGTTTCAGACGTGCCTGGACAATGGCGATGGCTTCGTCGGGCGAGTATCCACTGCCATCGGGCTTTTCATTGAGAAAGGGCCCCCACTGAGCTTCTACGTAACGAAGCCCTTCTGCCCCAAAAAGCTTCAGGTTTTGGGCAAAGAGCTCGGCAAAGAGATGCGGATTGCGGGAGAGAGGCGTGAGCCGGACTACGATCTCTTCAAAGAACTCATTGCGATTCTCGCCGGGCTCGTCGAGTATGTGTGCCGAGAGCCAGGCCTTTTTCTGTTCGGCATTAAGCGCATCGAGTGGCGTGTAATCGGTCTGGCGGCAAGCGGAGAGTTTGGCAACGGCTGGAGCGCCGATGTTGCTAAAGAGAACAATCGGCCCATTTTCGCTGTCAGGGCAGGGATGAAAGCTCGTTCGGGTGTAATAGCGGTAGCCCAGCTTTTGCACGTTAACGGCGGCTTCAAGCACATGGTGGGCATAAAAGCTGAGAGTGGCGTGGTGGTGCAGGTCACCTCCCTTGGGCAGGGTTTGCAGAAAAGCATAGAGCTGCGCAGGCGTTGCGCGATCGCGGATTTCAGCAAAACGAGATGCGAAGTCTTGTGCGGCGGCTGCGCCTGTCAACAGACAGACTAAAGCAATTGACCGCGCGTAGAGGTTTGAATACGGCACATATACATGTCAGCACAAATATAGAGTGTGCTGCCATCGTTGCCCCAGGCGCAATTTGCACTTTTCTCCCCGGTCTCGATGCGGCCAAGCAAGGTACCAGCCGGGCTAAAGACATAGATGCCACCCGGGCCAGAAGCAAAGAGATTACCCTTTAGATCGACCTTCATGCCGTCTGGATTTCCTGGCATCTTGCCGACGTTGGCTGAGATGTCGTAGAAGACTTTGCCTGCACCGAGGGTGCCGTCATCTTTGACCGGGAAAGCCATCCAGATTGCTCGAGCCGGGTCTGAGTTTGCAACGTAGAGCGTTTTCTCATCGTGCGAGAAGGCGATCCCGTTGGGACGTGAGAGCTCTTTGCTCAGCAGTGTCAGGGTGCCGTCTTTGGCCAAACGATAGACTCCGCAGTAATCCAGTTCGCGTCTTGGATCGGCGAAGTTCCCAGGCAGGCCGTAGGGAGGATCGGTGAAGTAAAGGTCGCCGTTCGATTTGAAGCAGCAATCGTTCGGGCTGTTGAGGCGTTTGCCCTGGTAGTTGTCGACCAGCGTACGCTTGCCCCCGGACTTGGTGAGAACGCTGATGCGCCGGTCGCCATGTTCGCAACTCACCAGTTGCCCTTGCGAATCCAGACTAAGCCCGTTGCAGCCGGGTTCTTTGCCGTAATCTGTGTTGCCGGTATAACCTGATGGCTTCAAAAAGACAGACGTGCCCTTGCCCTCTTCCCACTTCATGACGGAATTACGCGGGATATCGCTAAACAGTAAGTAGTTGCCATCCTTGATCCAGAGAGGGCCCTCAGTCCAGTCAAAGCCGGAGGCAATTACTTCAAGCCTGGCGTCTTTGGGCACCAGCTCGTCAAGGGCGGGATCGTAGCGATGAATCTTTCCCAAAACCGGGAAGTTCCTGGTGTCGAGAATGAATTCAGGTTTCTTGTCCTGAGCGGAGGCACTTAGTGCTCCAGCAAAAGTAGAGATAAGAGCGGAACGGCGGGTCAACATGACTTGTGTATAGGATCATGACACAAGTTCAGGCTCAACTGGTTCCGGCTTCGGCAGATTGGCCCAGCGCTCGATTGAAGCTGCGAGAGATTCTACGCTGACAGGTTTGCTGAGGTAGTGATTCATACCAGAGTCGAGGCACTTGTCGCGATCCTCTGGTGTGGCTGCAGCGGTAAGCGCGATGATGCCGACGCGTTTGAGTGCACCGCCAAGACTACGAATCTGGCGTGTGGCCTGGAAGCCATCCATCTCTGGCATCTGGCAATCCATGAAGATCAAGTCGTAGGGCAGCTGGCCTGCCATCTGTACGGCTTCGAATCCGTTGGCGGCAAGATCCACGCGGCAGCCGAGTTTTTCGAGCAGCCGGGTGCCAACCTTTTGGTTGATCAGATTGTCTTCCACCAGCAGGATGCGTGAGCCTGGAAATGTTGGGAGAATTGCCCTTTTGGCTTCTTGTCCAGCCCGGCGCATAGACTCACCGGCAATCTTTTCGGCCAGGATTCGCCCAGTCAGAGGATGCGGCAATCGTGTGGAATCGATCTCGATGATTCTGTCGGAGTTGGCTGGGTAGTGACGCGCAAATTCGCGATGGATTCTCGCAAAGGCGCGCAAGGATTCGGCTGTACCTTCGAGTTTGAGTTGAGGAATCTCCAGTGCTGGCTTGGGGGCGGGAGCTTTTCCTGCTACTTCGATTTCAAAGTAGAAAACACTGCCTTCGCCGGCTTTGCTCTCAACGCCTACCCTGCCGTTCATCAATTCGGCCAGCTCCCGTACGATTGCAAGCCCGAGTCCCGTGCCACCGAAACGGCGGGTGGTTGAAGTGTCTGTTTGAGAAAAGCGTTGGAAGAGGAGGTTCACCTTGTCGGCAGGGATTCCAAGCCCGGTGTCCTCAACCTCAACTCTGATTCGGTTGGGCCCGCCGGGAAGCACCCGCAAGAGGACGTAACCTTCTTTGGTGAACTTGATGGCATTGCTGACGAAGTTCAGGGCCATCTGGCGAATGCGGGCAGAGTCTCCTTCTACCATCCTGGGAGTGCCAGGATCAAACCAGTAGAGCAAGTCAATGCCCCGTTCTTGCGCCTTGGCCTGCATCAGATCGACTACATCTTCAAGCGTCCGCTCAAGATCAAACTCGATGCTTTCGAGATCGGTTTTGCCGGCTTCGATCTTGGAGAAGTCCAGGATATCGTTGATGATCTCGAGAAGTGCCTCACCGGATCGCATCACCGTCTCGCCCATTTCAAGCTGGTCGGCATCCAGTTTCGTATCGAGCAACAAACGGGACATGCCGATGATGGCATTCATTGGAGTGCGGATCTCGTGGCTCATCACGGCCAAAAACTGGCTCTTGGCCTGGCTTGCGTCTTCGGCCCGCTGCTTGGCGAATTCCAACTCGAGGCTAGCTTCCTCAAGGCTCTCAACATAGCTACGGCTGGAGGCTTCAGCTTCGCGGTGATCGGTGACATCGCGAATCAGTATCAGGATGTCTCCGAGTTGAGTTCTCGACAGTCTCGCCTCGAAGAAATGCAGTTTGTGGTCGAGGAAGTGCTCAT
>JAPKYY010000953.1 GCA_026394095.1 Acidobacteriota bacterium
GGCATTTTCGGCGGCAGCGGCTTCGGGTCGCCTGCAGCTCCAGCGCCTCCACCATTGATGCTCCCCTTCGATTTCTCCCCATCCGGCGAAACCGGCGGCTGCCATTCCGGGTCCTTGAGTGTCTTTAGCGTCAAACCGAACTGCGATGCCGGCGTCGGCATCTTCTTCCCGTTGATCCTGAGCGAGAAGTCGTCCCAGCTCAGCTTCAACTTTGCATCCGGCTTCCCGTAAAACGCCACTTCCACGACAACGTACTCTTCATTGGTAAACATGCCCTCAGGCGTCGGCACTGCATGGCCCACAAAATCGGCCGCAATCGTAACGCCGCCCACTTCAGCTTTGGCTTGATAGTCCACTGCTCCCGCGCGTGCAGGAACCCCACGTACTTCAACAGGCGCTTGCCCGCACAGACTCAGTGCCCAAACTCCGCCCATCGCCAAAATCAATCTCATGGATCGCATACCCTCTATTCTCGCCTGATCCCGCCGAGCGAATCAATTACTTTCCGAGCCGCCTCAACCCCTCGGTACTGTGCCTCTTCAAAGATCGATATCCCGCTCAAATCCGAGTTCGCATAGAACAATCTGTCATGCCCCTTCAGCATCTTCTGTCTGCCCGGCGAGGCAAGAAACCCTGGCGTTGGCCGCACCATCGCATGGCCATTTCGAAAGATATCAATCCTTGAAACGCAGTCCGCCAGATCCGAATGCGCCTTTCCCAAATCCGCCATCGCGAGATCCCGCCAATACTCCCAGGGCTTCTCAAGAAGGATCCGCCTCGCTTCGTTCGGCGTCTTCTCTGCGAATGCGTAATACCAGGTCCACACCGTCTGCTCCCGGTGCATTGCCACACTCTGATGGGTTGCTACAACATAGCCCAGTGAGGGCGAACCATAGATCACGTTGTCCCAGGCCATCTCCGCCCCGCCACTCATTTTCGGCATCCTGTCCAGCGTCAAATTTGCTGTCACCCAGGGCGAATAACTAAAGCCCTCTGCTCTCGGCGCACCCTCCACGATGTAGCTCGCGAGAAAACTCGGCGCCGCCCAAATCATGCTCTGCGCCACATACTGCGTCTTCGGTGTCATCACGTTCCAGGCCCCGCCACTGCGGCCAACGCGGTACACCGGTTCCCCCGTCCGCACATGCCCGCCCACCTTTGCCTGCAACTGCTTCAGCAACCAGCCATTGCCTTCGGCCCAACAAAACGGGCCCTTGTCGTCGTGATCCCGAGCCGCAAAATAATGAAGCCCTGCCCAAGCGCTCGTATCCCCCAGCGCACTCCCGTAATCGTCACGAGTAGAGTAATCGAGATACCACATCAGCTCGGGCGCATCAAAGCGATTCGCCTTCAGCCAGTCCACAAACCGCATACCCTCCAGCCCCCCATCGATAGTGCCCTGCGCATGAGGAATCGCCCACTTACCCGTCCCATGCAAGCCTGCAATCAAGGCATCAAATCGTTTGAACTGTTCACGCCCCTTGGGTGAAAGTCCAATCTCTGGCTCCAGCCCATACTGCCATCGCCCATGAATGAAGAGCCGCTCCTGAGGGCTGTGACAAAGATGCCGCTCATTCAACTCGCCATCGACAATCAAGCCAACTTCCTGAAACAACTCCCGCACCAGTGGCGACTTCTGATTCGGAATCGGCACATAGTGCGCCCCCCACGGATAAGCCGAAACCGAATTCTCCCCATACCGCGAATTCCCGCCTGCCTTCTCCTCCATCTCTACCAACACAAAGTCAGTGAAGCCGCGTTTCTTCAACCACCACGCTGCCGACAATCCTGCCATCCCAGAGCCCACGATCACCAGCGGAACCTTCTTCACATCCTTGGGCGCTGCAAAGCTGGCATGGTCTCGCAGCTTGTGTCCTAGCGGGAACCCGTCCATTACAAAACCACCCGCAATCGGCGCACGCGCCTTCCGACCCAACTGCAAAAACGGTGCCGCTACCAGCTCGCGTCTTCTCATCGGATCCCGCAATCGGTGAATCCTGCACTCCTCACGTGCTTCATGAGCGCGTCAGTGGTGTCACTGTCAACTTGCGAAACTCCACCACGCCATGATCGCCCTGCACGGCAATCGGACCGGGCATCGATTCATTCGGGTCAAAGCACATCGCCGTCGGCCCTTCGATCTCCTGATGATCGATAATCACTTTGCCGTTCAACTTCACGGTCACGGTTCTGCCCACCAATCGCACATCGAGAGTCTGCCATTCTCCTGCAGGATTGGCTGCATCGACAGCAGGTAAAATGCGCGAATAGAGCGCCCCGTGGGAGTGCCCACTCAGCGCTTCACCGTGCGTGTCCTGAATCTGTACTTCATAGCGCCCGCGCAAACCGATCCCGGAATTCGATCCCTTTTCATATCGATATTCAGCATGAAGCTCCAGATTCCAGTACGTCTCCTTCGTCCGAATGTCGCTTGCTTTCGGCGCATTCTTCATCACTCCATTCGCAAGAGACCATTCCAGTGTCCGCCCCGGAAACGTCGTCTGCCACCCGTCGAGGCTCTTCATCAAATCCTCAGTCTTGCCCGGCTTCCACTGATCTCCATCACGATCCCGAATCACTGGTGCACGCACGCCACGAAAGGTCAACGCGGGTGTGCCATCCACAGTCTGTCGTCCAATCAAAACATCTTTCTGTATTGACGCCGTATAAACAAGCTTCTTGCCAGCCTTCTCAAAGGTGAATTGCAGTTCTTTGTGCTCGACGCGGATCGACGGGATCTTGTCCATCTGCCCACCCGGCGCACCGACAAATCGCCCGGCAATTGCAGGCGTGCCCGCCCCGGTGACCTCAAGCCACCAGGCCCGCCCGCGTGGTTCTTTTTCGACGGTAAGGTTCCAGCGACCGTTGAAATCTTTGTCTGCGCCAAAGCTCATCACAGCAAAACTCACAATTAGTAGAAACTTGTTCACGTTCGCTATTATCTAAGATGTAGTGCCACTCTTGCGTGCCATCTCGATTTTTTGCGTCATGCTGCTTCTTGTGAGCGTGCATTGCCGCGCAAAATGCGTTGCTGTCCCGCACGATACTGCCAAGCATGCTCCCGAATGCCCGCTGCACAAGCAAAAGGTGCCAGACTCGCAAAAGTGCACTCACGCCCCGCAGTGGGATCTCGATGACGCCAAGCAATTTGTCGCCATCACCGAAGAGACCACGCTCCCGGCGGCACCGCTCTCAACCATTGCGATCCTTCTCAATCAAACCCCGCCCGAACCTTTCTTCGAGCACCGCATCCCTCTAACACTTCGAATCTGATCGCGTTCTCCTAACCACGCCCAAAATCCCAACTGACCTGAGGAGAACTGTAATGATCCGTGTCTTAATGCTCCTGCTTGGCCTTGCACAGTCAGCCAAGTTCGGAAAATATGAAGTGTCCCTGCGCCTCCCCGCCGATGGCCTATTTGCCGGCGAAGAGATGCAAATTGAATTCCGTGTCTCTGACACAACGAGCGTCGACCCATTGATGGGTGCCGACCCCGTCATCCGCGCCAAAATCCAAAGCGCGATCGACATGCCTTCGATGGCCGGCATGCCGGTGATCCGTGAGATCTCCCATCCGGAAGGCGTCCCCGGCGACTATGGCCTTCACCCCTACTTTGTTCATGGCGGCGAATTCCGCCTGAAACTCACCATTGAACCTCAAGGTGAAAAGGCTTTCGAAGCCGAGTTCCCACTGCAGGTAGGTGACGCAAGGCCCAACCGCCCGAAGGCAGTCAGCCCCTACAAGATGAGCTTCGACAACAACGAAATCCGCATCACCGGCCCTGAAGGTCAGGTCAGGAACTTCGACACCGTTCACGAAAAGAAGCTCCACTTCATCGTGGTCTCAAAAGATCTCACCTACTTCGCCCACCTCCATCCAGAGCCCAGCGAAAAGGGTACGTTCAAACTAAAGGAAACTCTGCCCCCCGGCGACCTCCGACTCTTCGCAGACTTCGCCCCGCAAGGCAAAGGCGGCCAGGTGCTCATGCTTCCGCGCAATAAATCGGGCAAAGCTACAGCCGTTGAAGACAACCTCAACGTCCCGGCCAAACTCACCGGTGATCTCATCGCCGGCAAAACCACCAAGCTCACACTCGAAGGTGGCCTCCCGCTCAAAGACCTCGAGCCTTATCTTGGCGCGATGGCCCACCTGATCATGATCCACGAGGATGGCGAAACCTTCGTCCACTCGCACCCCATCGACGACCCCGCACAACTCGTCTTCCTGGCTCGGCCTCCCAAGCCCGGTAAGTACAAAGGTTGGGTCGAGCTCCAGTCGAAGGGTAAAGTGATGCACAAGAGCTTCTGGCTGGAGGCCGCCAGTGCGCGCCGTTAGCCTATTCATCGCAACCGTCCTCTTTGCGCACGAAGGCAACCTTGTCAACCGCAAACCCAGCGCCGCCGACCCGCAAATCAAACTCGCGCGCAAGAAGCTCTCCCTGCTCAAGCGCGGCAAATATGCCTGTTGCAAGCGCACCAGTTGCGACCTCTGCGCAATGCGTTACGGCAAGTGCGAATGCGCCAAAAACCTGAAGCTGCACAAACAGGTTTGCGGCCAGTGCCTCCCGGAGCACAAAGCCAACGGAGTCAGCCTACGTAAGCCCACTCCGGCCCTGCCGCCCAGCAAAGAAACACAGGAAGTTGCAAAGCTCCTGCTTGATGCCAAGCGCATCCTGGTAAAAGAAAAACGCTACGCCTGCTGCAAGCGCGGCGGCTGCGACGAATGCACCTTCGAGGCCGATTGCCCTTGCGGTAAAGACCTTGCCGCCAAAGGCGAAAAAGGCGTCTGCGGCTCCTGCTACGACGCCTGGCATGCCGGCGAAGGCAGCTTCCGCAACATCGACGTAGCCGACGTCAAACTGGCCGAGATGCAAGGCATGAACATGCCCTATGTCTCAGGCACAGCCCAGATTCCTGACCAGGCTCCGATGTACATGACCGAACATCGCAAGAAGGATTGGACCTTTATGACGATGGGCCAACTCAACGTCGTAGCTTCTCAACAATCCGGCCCGCGTGGTGGCGATAAAGTCTTTGCTGGTAACTGGTTCATGCCGATGGCTAGCCGTCGCCTCGGCCCCGGCACTCTGACGATTCGCGGCATGATCAGCCTGGAGCCAGCCACAGTCACTCAGGGCCGTTACCCGCTGCTCTTCCAGGAAGGCGAAACCTACAAAGGCCAACCCATAGTCGACGGCCAGCACCCCCACAACGCCTTCATGGAAATTGCCGCTCTCTATCAGATCCCCTTATCTGACAAAGTCAGCGTCTACTTCTATGGTGGCCCGCGAGGTGAGCCAGCTCTTGGCCCCGTTCCTTATCCACATCGTCTCTCGGCCAGTGAGAACCCAATGGCAGCTCTCGGCCATCACTATCAGGATTCCACCCACATCGCCAACAACGTGGTTACCAGCGGCGTCAACATCGGCAAACTAACAATCGAAGCCAGCGGCTTCAGCGGTGCAGAACCCGGCGAACAGCGCTGGCGGCTGGAGAAAGGTGCAGTCGATTCCGTTTCGGGCCGCATCAGCTACAAGCTCACTGGCCGCTCACTGGTGCAGTATTCCCAGGGCCACATCAACGGAGTGGCCGAACGTCAATCCGCCAGCTACACCTACGTCCGTCCTCACGCCGGAGGCTACTGGGCGAGCTCACTGATCTACGGACGCAACGTAGAGCCAGATCACACCTCAAACTCATTCCTTGCCGAAAGCACAGCTTTCCTCAGGCAGAAGCACTGGGTATGGGGCAGGGCAGAGTATCTCGATCGCGAATCCTTCCACGGCAAGGTTACAGCCTTCACCGCCGGCTACGCACATGAAATCCCAAGCCCTTCCAAATGGCTGTCCTTTTCACTCGGCGGCCAGTTCAACTGGTACCGAGTTCCACCCGAGGCGAATGCCCTCTACGGCAGCTCGCCCGTCGGCGCGCAGATCACACTGCGGGCAAGACTAAAGAGCAGTCGAATGTCGTTTTAGAATATTCGGCAGGTTGACCGAGAACGCACTGCGCGGCACCACGCTATCGCAGCCTGCGTCTACGGCAGCCTGCTTTCTCTCTCCATCCACGTGAGAGATAAACCCGAGCAGACTCACCTTCTTCAAATCATCATCGGCCTTATAAGCCTTGATCAGCTTGAGCACGTCCAGCTTGTTGTGATTCAGGTCAATGAGGATCACCGAAGGCAGTGTCCGCGCCTTCGACATCGCATCCTCCATCGTCTTGGCATATTCAACGGTCACGGAGTTCTGCCGCGCAGCGGCATCAATCTTTACTGCGAACATCAGGTCGTCAACGACCGCGAGTACTTTGCGGGACTGCGAACCCGGCTGTGGAGATGACATATTGTAAAAAGGAATCGAGCGGCGAATGCCGCGCGAAGCTTTATTCTCGCACCAATATGACCACACGCCGTACGCTACTGCTGGCCGCATTCGCTCCCAACTCGCAGATCGTCTACAAGGGTTACCCCAAACCCTTCCTTTACCCGATCCTTGCTCCCGATGGCACCGTCCTCTCACGCGGCTGGCCCATTGATCCAAGACCCGGCGACAATCAGGATCACACCTGGCATCGCGGCATCTGGTGGGGCCACGGCGACATCAATGGCCATGACTTCTGGCGCGAACAAAAAGGCACCGCCTCGATCCGCGTCGACAAAGTTACCAACTCAAACGAACTGCACCAGACGCTCGTTACTGCAAAGGGCGAAGAGCTTGCCAAACTCCTCACCCGCTACAAGTTCCACCGCTAACCCGACGCCTACCGAATCGATGCCTCCCTCACGCTGCAAAGTGATCAGCCCTTGCGCTTCGGCGATACCGACGACGGCGGCTTCGCTTTCCGCCTGCGCGAAGAGTTCCGAGAAGACCGAGGCGCAACTCTCCTCAACTCCGAAGGCCAAACCGGCGCAAAGAAAATCTGGGGCAAGCCCGCCTCCTGGACTGACTACTCCACCACCATCGACAACAAGCAATACGGTGTCGCGATTCTCAGCCACCCGTCGAACCTCCGTCATCCATCCGGCTGGCACGCCCGCAACTACGGTCTCAATTCAGCTAACCCCTTCGCCGCCTCGAGCTTCGCTGACGAAAAGAACGGCCAGCGCGGAGCCTACACGCTCCCCGCAAAACAAGTACTCAAGCTCAACTACCGTGTCTTCATCCACAACGGCGACGCAAGTAAAGCAAAGATAGCGGACCGCTACACCAAATACGCAAAGGAAATACCACGATGAACCGCCGCACCTTCCTGGCAGGATCGATCACTTCTCTGGCGGCTGCAAGCGACCGTATCCGCATCGCCATCATCGGAGTTCGTGGCCGCGGCCGCGCGCTCGCTGGTGATTTCCTCGGCGTCCCAAACGTAGAGATCGCCGCGCTCGTCGACGTCGATCAACGCAGCTTCACCCGTGCGGCGAAGCTCATCACAGACAAGACCAACAAGGCCGCCACTCAGCACACAGACCTCCGCCGCGTCCTTGATGACAAGACGATCGACGCCGTCGTTATCGCCACCCCCGACCACTGGCACGGCCCGGCCTCGATTCTCGCCGCCCAAGCCGGCAAAGACGTCTATGTAGAGAAGCCCTGCTCGCACAACTTGCGCGAAGGCCGTCTGATGCTCGAAGCCACAGCCAAACACCAGCGCATCATGCAGGTGGGCACCCAGGCTCGCAGCCGTGCCTCAGCTCAGCGCGCGATGGCCTTCATCCACTCCGGCAAAATCGGCAAGGTCCGCATGGCCAAAGCCTGGAATGTCCAACTCCGCGACAACATCGGCAAGCACCAGGATTCCACTCCACCCAAAGAAGTCGACTACGATCTCTGGACCGGCCCGGCCCTCGCCACACCCTTCCGCGAAAACCGCTTCCATTACACCTGGCACTGGTGGTGGAACTTCGGAACCGGCGACATGGGCAACGACGGCGTCCACCAGATGGACATGGCCCGCTGGGCGCTCAACGTCGACGCGCCCATATCCGCATCCGGCTGGGGCCGCAAAGTCTTCTTCGATGACGACCAGCAAACCCCGGACTCAATGAACATCACCTTTAACTATCCAGGCGGCGAAGCGATGATCTTCGAGCAACGTATATGGACACCCTACGGCATGTCCGATCAGGAGAACGGCGTCGCTGTTTACGGCAGCGACGGCATGGTGGAGATTGGGCGCTGGTCAGGCAAGTGGGGCTACAAAGTCTACGACGCCAAAGGCAAGCTCACCCTAACCGACCAGGCCGACAACGACGAAACCCACGCGCAAAACTTCATCGATTGCATCCGCTCCCGCAACGCGCCCAACGCGACGATCGAGACCGGCCACACCTCCACCCTCCACGCCCACCTCGGCAACATCGTGGCGAGAACAGGCCGCAACCTCATCTTCAACCCCAAAACAGAAACCATCGCGAGCGACACCGAAGCCACTCAACTCCTCACCCGCCCCTATCGCAAACATTGGGCCACCCCAAAAAGCTGAAGCCCTGTATCCCAACT
>JAPKYY010000278.1 GCA_026394095.1 Acidobacteriota bacterium
GACCGATGTGACGGTGGACCAGGGTGGATCTGGCGGATCGGATGCGATTCAGGTGGATGGATGGCCGATGCGACGGGTGGCGGCTGAGGCTCGCCGGGTGTTGCTCGAGATGGCGGGGCAGCGACTGGGTGTTGGTGTGGATCAGCTTGTTGTTAGTAATGCTGTGGTGAGTGTGAAGGGTGCGCCAGGCAAGCGCGTGAGCTATGGGGAGTTGATCGGCGGCAAGAAGTTTAACGTTGCCCTTAGCGGTAATGACGTGAATGGGACTACCGGGCTTGCGAAGGTGAAGGCGGTGCAGGACCTGAAGATCGTCGGGCAATCTCCGCAGCGCTACGATATTCCGCCGAAGGTGGACGGGACGCTGAAGTGGGCTGTGGATGTGAAGTTGCCCGGGATGGTGCATGCGCGGAATGTGAAGCCTCCGGTGGCTGGGGCGAAGCTGGTGAGTATTGATGAGGCTTCGGTGAAGGGGCTGCCGGGATTTGTGAAGGTAGTTAGTAAGGGTAACTATGTGGCGGTGGTTTGCGAGCGGGAGGAGCAGGCGATTAACGCTGCCAGGAAGCTGAAAGTGAATTGGGAGAAGCCTGCGGAGGCGCCGTTTCCGGCTTCAGAAGATTTGTTCACTTATATGCGGGCGGCAAAGCCAACTTCGGAACGCAAGTCGCCGGTGGTGGGGAATCCGGATGCGGCGTTTGCGAGTGCGGCCAAGGTGATTGAGGCCGATTACGATATTCCGTTTCAGGGGCATACGAGTTTTGCTCCGGCACATGCGATGGCAGACCCGTCGAATGGGCAGATGACGATCTATACGAACGATATGAAGTCGTATGGAATGCGGCTGGGGGTGGCGAAGTTTCTCGGGATTCCGAAGGAGCAGGTGAGGGTGATCTGGATGGATGGCCCGCAAGGGTATGGGCGTATGGCGGCGGATGACGCTGGTTTTGAGGCTGCTTATCTGGCGAAGGAATTGGGGCGTCCGGTTCGTGTGCAGTGGATGCGGGATGAGGAGCAAGCGTGGGATACGAAGGGGCCGGCGTTTACCTGTAAGTTGCGTGGGGGCCTCGATGCTTCAGGCAACATGGTTGCCTTTGATTATGATTCCCAATGTTGTAACTACGGCCATGTGGGTTATAACGAGCCGGATACGGTGTTGATTGCGCAATTGATGGGGGTGAGGAAGAGCCCGCCCAATGCCGGTGGCGGCGCTACGCCGGATGACATGTATGCGATTCCGAACCGTCGGATGTCGAGCAAGGTGGTGCGGCTGCCGCTGATTCATGAGACGCCGCTGCGGACGGGGAACTTGCGGGATCCGAACGGGCCGCAGGTTACGTTTGCCTCGGAGTCGTGTATGGCTGAGATGGCCGTGGCGGCGAAGGCGGATCCGGGGGAGTTTCGACTGAAGCTGTTTGCGGGTAGCACTAAGGATGATTCGGGATTCAAGCGGGCTCGATCGATTGCTGTGGTGAAGGCGGCGGCTGAGCTTTATGGCTGGAAGCCGAGGAGTTCTCCGCAGCGGCAGGCTAAGGGCGATATCTTGAGTGGCCGTGGCTTTGCTTATAGCTTCCGCAGCCAGACGATTGTTGCCAATGCAGTTGATGTGGAGGTGAACCGAAAGACGGGTCAGGTTTGGGTGAAGCGTATTGTGGTGGCGCAGGATTGCGGGTTGGTGATCAATCCTGAAGGCGTGAAGGGCACGATCATTGGCGGGACGCTGCATGCGCTGAGCCGGACCTTGTATGAGGAGATGACCTTCGATACAGAGAAGGTGCTGGATCGCGACTGGGTGAATCATCCGACGCTTACGCATATGGATAGCCCCGAGAAGATCGATATCGTGCTGGTGAATGGCGACCCGAATCCACAGCGACCGGACTTGCCGCACTACGGGGCTGGCGAGACGGTTTGCAAGCCGATTTTGGCGGCGGTGGCGAATGCGATCTTTGATGCGACGGGTGTGAGATTACGTCGATTGCCGTTTAAGCGCGCCCGGGTACTGGCGGCGTTGCAGGCTTAGCAGTAGGATAGTTTGATGATCCGATTCGTTTGGCTGTCTCTGGCTTTTGGCCTTTCTATTGCTGTTGCCCAGCAGAGTCCTGCTGTTGCTCCGCGTCCTGTTAGCACTGGAGTATCTGCGGAAAGGCTGACGCGCATTGATCGTTTGCTGCAGGGTTATGTCGATCAGGGACAGATTGCCGGGGCGGTGGCTCTTGTTTTGAAGGACGGCCGGCCGGTTTATGAGAAAGCAGTGGGCTGGAGCGACAAAGAAGCCGGACGGAAGATGATGCTGAATACTCTGTTCCGGATTGCTTCGCAGACCAAGGCTCTGACCAGCACCGCGATTATGGCGCTGGTGGAGGATGGCAAGATCGGGCTGCAGGAACCGGTGGGGAATTTCATTGCGAGCTTCAAGAAGACTACTGTCGCGGAGAAGGATGAGTTTGGTGCGCCTCGGATTGTCCCTGCCAAGCGGCCGATTACTATTGCTCATTTGTTGACTCATACTGCTGGTATTTCTTATGGGCGTGAGAAGCAGGT
>JAPKYY010000439.1 GCA_026394095.1 Acidobacteriota bacterium
AAAACGCTTCTCAACTCGCATCTGCAGCGCGTGGTAGGTCGAAGAACCCATGTTCTGAGACACTGCGGGGTTGTTGGTAGAAACGCTGCCATACTGTGGATAGGGTCGCAACAATTGGCTCTGCGCCACCGTTCGCTGCGCCAACACGCCAGTATTCGTAAGCCCAAAAAACGGATTTGCAACCTGCGTATTCAACCTCGCCCCCAGAGACTGATAAATCGGATTGATCTGGTTGAAATCAAGGCCAATCGGGATTCGAACACCCCGATTCCCCGCATAGCTGGCCTCTATCAGCAACCCGCCCCAGATCTGATTTTGAAGCGTAAAATTCCATTGCTGGTTGTAGTTATTCGACTTGTTGCCTCGATCCATGATCACCACACCAAGCCCGGTCTGCAAGCGATCGGCAAGAGAGGCAGGCGGAATAAAAATCCCATTCGGATAAGGATTGTCGATTGTAGTGAGAGGAGTCACCCCGTCCAGACTCGATACCCAGGGCGTTGTAACATCCGACCCAGGCGTTCCAACTCCCTCCCCTCTCGTAGTCCCGAACCGGGGTGCATAAAAAATCCCGTACCCTGCCCGCAAAACGGCCTTGTTGCTCAGCCGGTACGCCAAGCCCACCCGCGGCCCAAAGTTCAACGGGGCGCCTTCGTATTGCCCTCTCGGTACATTGTTCTGCCCCGCAAACTTCAGAGTCCCCTTCAAGTCGGGCAGTCCAGGCACTGCAACCGGATAAGGGGCCGTAGAGTCAAAATTCGCAAACCGGTTATAGCGCTCCGTACGAGGCTGATCATACTCATAACGCACCCCAACGTTAATCGTCAGCCGTTTGAACTTGATGTCGTCATTTACGAAGAACGCATAGTACATATTGCGAATCGCCAGTGCTGGCACTCTCTGAATCGATCCGCTGCCAAAGCCCGTCAGCAAAGAAGCAAGCCCATCCCCAGCAGTCAACGTAGCACGCAACGGATCAGGCCCCTGCGTTTGCCCGAGCCCAAAGCTGTAGCTCCCGGCCGAAGCCCCACCCTGAAACGGCGTCTGGTTATAAAGCCTCACATCGCCGCCATAGACAATAGTGTGCCGCCCGCGAATTTCGGTCTGTTCCCCCACCAACGTGTACACCTCATTCCCGCGTCGAATACGGTCCCCTACCGGAGGCCCAAGCTGCGCGTAGTTTGCAATCCCGACCGTTGGAAAGATCTGATCCTGAGCCCCGGAAGCCACATTCGCTGCAAAGCCAAGTTCAGCCAAACTCACCTTCCCGTCGGCGAGCGGAATCCTTCCTTCAAAGCGGCGCGTAGCTCCAAGCCGTAAATTCAATATCCGCGTCGGCGACAACACCGAAGTCATGTTGATCACACCGTTCCAGACTCGATTCACCGTAACCCCAAGCACGCTGTCAGCGATATTCCCATAAGGCCCATTGTTTCCGTTATCCCCAGTATTCCGGCTCACCCGGCCAAAGATGGAATGCTTGTCCGACAGCCGATGATCAATCCTCGCCGTCCATTGATTGGAATTGATCGCTTGATTAGCCGCCCACACGTAGTTGTTGATAATCGCAGGCCCTTCACCCGCACGATTTCCAACTGGCATGAACTTCAAAAGATTCAGCGCAACTCGGCTCTGCGCACTAGCGGGAATCACGTTGCCAGGATAACTGTCCCGGACAAACCCGCCACTCACAGGCCGAGTAGAGAAAGGATTGTAGATCGTTACGGGATCGCCCTGACGATTGCGAGTCTGGCTAAAGTCACCGCGCCTTTGGGCATCCGTCGGCACTGTCAGAATTCCAGGCGCCCCCGCAATATCTTCCCGATGCCCCGTGTATTCCGCAAAGAAAAACGTCTTGTCTTTGATGATCCGCCCACCCCCAGCCGCGCCGAATTGGTTGTAATGAAACACGCCACGCTTTTGTCCCCGTGCATTCGAAAAAAAGTTATTCGCCCGCAAGCGGTCATTGCGGAAAAACTCATAAACCGTCCCGTGATATTCATTGGCACCGGCTCGCGTCGCCACATTGATCACACCTCCCCCGCTTCGTCCATACTGCGGCCCAAACGTATTAGTCAGCACCTTAAATTCCTGCGTCCCATCCGGCGAAGGTGAAAACGCGAAGTTGTTATTCTCTGGCAGCATGATCGACACTCCATCCACCAAAAACTCATTCGTTCGGAATCTCCCCCCATTGATCGAGATATCCGATTGAGCAAACAGCGGAGCCGAATTGTCTCCTGTCGATGCCGTCCCGCCCAGCGATCGAGGATTCACCTGCACCCCAGCCGACAATCCGATCAGATCGAAGATATTCCGGCCACGAATTGGCAGTTCTTGCAAACTCCGGCTAGACACCACTTGCCCGAGCGAGGCATTCTCACTTTCCACTAGCGGCGCTTCACTAGTCACCTGGATCGTCGCCTGAGAATCCCCTACCTCAAGCTGAAAATCAACCCGCAGACGGCTCTCGATCTGCACCGTCAATCCGTCACGCACAGACTTCTTGAAGCCATTCGCCACCACCGTCACCCGGTACCCGCCAGGCCTCAAATAATTTGCCTCGAACACACCATTGGCGTTCGTCTTCACACGCACTGCCTGATTCGTCTCAAGATTCAGAACCTCAACTTCCACATTCGGCAATACAGCGGCCGATGAATCCTGCACCTGCCCCAGGATCGAACCGGTGATGTTCTGTCCGCGCAAGCCGGAAGCAATACAAAAGATCGAAAGTACCAACGCGAGCAACTGAAGCGATGAATTGCGATACATAGCGAGATCTCCAAAACTGATATGTCAGATTTTGTTGCGATCATATACGAGGATCGTCTAAAGTGTCAATGGGAATTTCAATAACTGGAATGTCAGATTTAGGACAGCAGGCCTACGAGAAACTGCGCGTCGGCATCCTTGATGGCGAGCTGCCCCCGGGCAGCCCCTTAAGCCACCGCAAACTCGCCCAGTTATTCGGGATCAGCACCATCCCAGTAGCGGCAGCGCTCCAGCGACTCGAAGCTGAAGGCTTCGTCGAGAGCCGTGCCAGAGCAGGCACCCGTGTCAAGATGCCCACGGTCGGTGAGATCTCGGGCAACTACATCGTCCGCGAAGCGCTCGAAAGCCAGGCAGCTCGACTCTTCGCTCAAAGTGCATCGCCACTGCAGAAGCAGCGCCTCCTTCGCCTCGCAAACGACCTCGACAAACGCTACCGGCGCCTCGACAAACAGGTCACGCCTTCCCGTGAGGCCCAAGCCGAAGTAGAAAAACGACACGTCGAATTTCACCTTGAAATCGCCAGAGCTACGGGCTGCCAGGAATTGGTCTCGGCAATCGAAAAGAGCCGGGTCCTCTTGTTCAATTGGCTCTTCAGTAGAAGTGGAGAATACGTGCCTCTGCCTCAGGGCTGGCATACCAGACTCGCAGAAGATCTCAGCTCAGGCCAACCCCTGAGTGCTGACGAGGCCATGCGCCTGCACGTAACTTTTAGGCGGGACGACATCCTCAGGCACTTCGCCGAACTCGAACAAGCAGCCGAAGGAAAAATCGAACGTGGCCCCCAGCACCGCAAAGTTTCCGGCACCTTCGCTACTAAACTCCAAAACCTACCGCGCTAAGCCTTCACACGCCGCAAGCAAACCCTTCAATACCAATGGATTCTCAATCCAGGTTATCCCCTTCTCCGCCTCAAGCAATCGCGAAGCCTCCCGTCCATACTGGCATGCCGCAACCCTGTCCCCCGCCTCTAGCGCCAGCAACCCCTTCCAGTAATTCAAAGTCGCAAGATCCAGCCCTCCCGCTTTCGGCCTAGAAGTCTCCACCGCCCACTCCATCTCCTTCACCGCCCCACCCAGCGCCTTCCAGTCCTTCAGCCTCGCCGACATCGTTCCGTGCCACCGGATCGGATGGAGCAGCGAGCGCAAAACAAAAGCATTGTTCGGATCAGAAATCGCCGATCCTTTCCGAATCAGAAAGCTCTCCAGATACCCGGGCTGCGCCGTCACATAGTTGCCCTGCACCCTATTTGCATCGGCCATAGAACCAATGCTAAATGCAAGATCCATCCGAGCACCGGCATCGCTTTCATCCTGCTTCACACGCAATCGGTCCAGGCGCATAGCCTCGGTTGCATGTTGCAACTTTTGCCCAGGCTCCATTCCTGCGGCACCCGCCAAATACTTGTGCGTCAAAGCCATATCCCGCAATATAAATCGATCCCCCCTTGCATCATCCACACCGAGTCGAAAATACGTCAATGCCTTCTCCCAATCCTTCTTGCGCTCTGTCCCAGTCACGGGAAATCCCCACGCTCGCCAAAAATAGAATGACCCCACAGACCTGGCAACCAACCGGTTCTTCGGCGCACGCCTCAGCAGCCCCTCGTACTCATCAGTCCAACCCTTCCACTCTCCAAGCCCTCCATCGGCAGACACCTTCAGCGAACCCCGAGCCATCCGAAATCTTGCATCCAGCCATCCCCGCTCCCAATTCACATTCTTGCGGTCGATCCCTCTTAACTCTTCCCACAGCTCCACCGCCTTCTGCTGGTTCCTTGCCGCACCCTCCTTGTTCCCAACATTGCTGTTGGCCCCGCCATAAAGCTCCGCCAATTCTGAATGCGCCTCTGCCCTCAACAACAGAAAATTTGCTCGTGCCGCCGGCGTCGGCTCCAGCACTTCAATCTGGCTCAGCGCCTTCTCCAGCATCTTGATCCCCGCACTGGTCCCACCCGGCAAACGCGACACATCCCACCGGGCACTCGCGATCAACGAATCAAACACCTTCAACAAATCCCGCACCCGCGCTTCCGCACGTGCCTCTCCATCCCGGGCAACACCACCAAGATGCTGCGCCAACTCCTCCTGCTCCTTACCAGCCATCCGCGCCGCCTGCTCAGCACCCAGCGCTACCTCCACCTGCCG
>JAPKYY010000331.1 GCA_026394095.1 Acidobacteriota bacterium
CCAGCGCTTCGGCTTCCGCATCGACGTCGCCACCAACATGCTCGACGAAAAGAATGCCGAACTAAAGCTCTTCCACCAGGCCCCCCTCAACTTCGCCACCATGCTTCTCGAAATGAACTGGCGTGACGAAGCCGCCCGCCACGAACCCCTCCACTCCACCGAAAACAAGCCCGCCCAAACCGAAGCCGCTCGTACCGACTTCACTCGCTACCCCTATTCGGCCATCATCGTCCCCGGTGCCGGTGGCGACCGCCTCACCACACCCATGGACCCTCTCGCCAAATGGCGCGCCCAACTCGCCGCCGATCGCTACCGTCGTGGCCTCGCCCCCTTCATCCTCGTCTCCGGTGGCTACGTACACCCCAATCAAACCCCCTGGAACGAAGCAGTCGAGATGCGCCGCGTCCTCATCAACGACTTCGGCATCCCCGCCTCAGCCATCTTCATCGATCCCCACGCCCGCCACACCACAACCAACATCCGCAACGCCGCCCGTATCCTCTTCCGTGCCGCCATCCCCCTCGACAAGCCCGTCCTGATCACCACAGACCAATACCAGAGCGCTGGCATTGAATCTCCCCAGGCCATGATCCGCTGCGAAAAAGAACTCGGCTACCGGCCCGTCCAGATCCTCAAACGCACAACCCGATTTGACCTTGAAGCCAGACTCCTGATCGAATCGCTCCAACTCGACGCTATCGAACCCCTGGACCCCTAAACGAAAAAAGGGCCAGCCCTCATCAGGCTGGCCCCTCATCTACTGCGCTACAGACTATTCGCGAGGCAGGCTGCCACTCAGCCAGATCCCCTGCCACTGCCCTGCTGCGCCACCCCTCCGGGTACCCGGAACGGCACGCATCACACGGAACGCCACGGCATCGCCCGGCTTCAGCGTCTGCTGGACCTTCTTCACCTCGTCCACACTGCCCACAGGCATGCGGTTAATCGACACAATCACGTCCCGCTCCACCACGCCGATTTCCTCAGCAAAGCTTCCCGGTACAACACGTGTCACCTGCACACCACGCTTGTCGGTGATGCCCATTTTCTCGGCATCTGCCTCAGGCACATTCGCGATCATGATCCCGAACTGCGCGCTGGTCTGCCCCGGCTGAACTGCCTCGTCCGGACGACGTCCATTGCCCACAATCGGGTTGTCTGCATAAAGCTGGGCACGATCGGCGATCGCCACCTCAAACTTCATCTTCTTGCCCTGACGATCCACCTCAAGCCCTGCCTTGGAGCCCACCGGCAAATCGCTCACCTTGGCAATCAGGTCATCGCCGTTTTTCACGGGCGAACCATTCACACTGGTGATGATGTCTTCCGGCTTCAACCCAGCCTTCTCAGAAGGCCCGCCAGGCTGCACGCTCGAAATCGGCACGCCGCCATCCAGCTTGAACGCCTTCATCATCGTAGGGTCTACCGTGCGGTCAAATTGCACACCAATGCTGCCACGGGTGACACGGCCCGCCGAGATCAACTGGTTGTAAACCTTCACCGCCATGTTGATCGGCAGAGCAAACCCGATGCCCTCATAGCCGCCAGTACGTGTCGCGATCATCGTATTCACACCAATCACTTCGCCCAGCGAATTCAACAGCGGCCCACCGCTATTGCCAGGGTTGATCGCAGCATCAGTCTGAATAAAGCGTTGAAACGCCTGCGCGCCAGCAAAATCACGACCTTTGGCACTCACAATACCCGCCGTCACAGTGGCTTCAAGGCCAAACGGCGAACCAATCGCCACGGCCCAGTCGCCCACCTGCGTCGCATCGCTATTGCCAACCTTCAGCGGCGTAAGAGCCTTATCAGCGGCGATCTTGATCACAGCCAGGTCGGTTTCCTTATCGAAACCAATCACCTTTGCCTTGTAATCATTCGTGTCGCCATGAATCTTCACCGTGATCTTGTCTGCCCCATCCACCACGTGATAGTTGGTGATGATGTAGCCCTTGGGGTCAACGATAAAGCCGCTGCCTGTCCCCATCTTCTTGGGCTGAGGCCCCATCCCCATGCCACCCTGTCCTTGCGGACCATTACGGAAGAAGCGCCGGAACAGATCCATCTGCCCGTCATCTTCACCATCTTCTTCTTCCATCTGCGGCCGGCCGCGCTTTTGCGCCGCTGCCGGAGTCTTACCCTCATCCACCGTGTTGATGTGCACCACGGAATTCTCCGCGCGCTTGGCCAGCTTGGCAAACTCGTTCTGCATCTGCACCGGGCTTGGAACCACAAGTGGCGTCGCATCCGGCGCTACCTGTTCTCTTCCAGCCTTTACGCCCGTGGTCAGCAATGTGCAGATCAAAATCCCGACGGACAAAGTGACTAGCAGCATGCTGAATCCCAGGAATCGTTGATCCCGTATTCTGCTCATGATATTCATTCTTGGTTTTCTCCTAATGAGTACTTCTATCTACTACTATGCTCTCGATCCCCTCCCGGTTTCAATTCCGCGAGAAGAACTCCCAACAACACCAGCCCGGCACCCACCCATCCACGTCCAGTCAACCGCTCCCCCAGCCAGAAATAGCTGGCCAGGCCGGCAAACACCGGTTCCAGAGCAAAAATCAATGCCGCCCGCGTTGCTGTCGTATGCCGCTGTCCCCAACTTTGTAGCATAAACGCCGCAACCGTCGCCCCCAACACCGTGATTCCAAAGGCCCACCATAACCTCATCGTCCAATTCACGAAAGAACTTTCGAGCACCAACCCCAAACTGCTCACGATAGCTACCATCGTCACCTGCAACCAGACCAGCCAGGCCAGTTCCCCCTCCACTCCAAACCGCGTAACCAACACGATCTGAAACGCAAACAAAACAGCCGCCACCACTGTCATCACATCGCCACGATTTACGGACAAACTCGACGGGTCGAAACTCATCAACCCGATCCCAACGCTCGCGACGACTACTGCGACTAGCTCTCTCCATCCAGTTCTAATCCCATAGACGAGCGCGCCAACAAAAGGTACCAACGGGATATACATCGAAGTCAAAAATCCTACATTCGACGCCGAAGTGAACTTCAGCCCCATCGTCTGCAAAATCATCCCAAACCCGAGAAAGACCCCCGTCCCCATTCCGCCCAACAAAATCCGCCGCGACGGCCTCTTCCTGATCCAAAGCAGCAAAATTAACGAGCCTGTCCAGAACCGCACCGCAAGGTAAAGCACCGGGCTGATATCTACCAGCGCGTCCTTCACCACCACAAACGTAGATCCCCAGATCATCGCCGCAACGGCGAGAGCCAATTCCGCCTTAAGCCTCATGCGCCCCGCAACAACTGGCACAACGCCAGATAAATCCGTCGCAACCCAATTTCCCGGCCTTCCGGGTGATACCACTCGCCCTCGGTATGAGCCCCGCCCCCAGATCCGCCCGCCCCGATTGAAACCGCCTCAAGCCCCATCGATAGAGGAATATTCGCGTCGGTCGATGCGCAATCAAGGCGCGACTGTATCCCCAGATGCTCATCCACCGCCCGCATCGTCTCGAGCAAATGCGAATCCTTCGACAGCAGCCCTCCAGGCCTCGACCCAATTTCGCGAATCTTCGCCGACATCCTGCCCGAACCACGCATCGCCATCGCCCGCTCGTTTTCACCCACCAGCGCCCGCTCCACACAATCCGTCAACAACTCCGCCAGCTCATCCAGCACCTCAGTACTCTCACTCCGCAAATCCAGTTTCGCCCGGGCACTCCCGGGATCGAGTTAATGCTGGTGCCACCATCGATCAAACTGAAATTGGCCGTGCTCCGCCCATAGCGAGTATGCAGAAAACCAGCCCTTCGCCCATGACAATCGAGAAAATCCGCAATCGTCTTTGCCATCGCATGCACCGCATTCGGGTTCCCCGCATCGCTCCAGCTATGCCCACCAGGTCCTGAGAAAACCACCTCAAAGCGCCGGCTCCCCAAGGCCTGTGTCGTTAGATGCTCCACCCCAGGCCCGTCCAGCACCAGAAACGCCTCAATCTGCTCAGCCAGCGCACTCTGCCGGCACAGATACCGCATCCAGCTCAGATTCCCTTCACCCTCCTCACCCACATTCGCCACCAGAATCAGCCCCAGCTTTTGATCCCGCAAGCCCCGCAACGCATGTTGACGCGCAATCGCCAGCAGCCCCGCCAGGCCCGCCCCGTTATCCGCCACGCCAGGCCCCAAAAACCGTCCATCGGGCCCCAATCGAATATCATCCCCAGTCCGCGGGGCCAGCACGGTATCCAGATGCGCCGTCACCGCAACCCACGGCCCACGCTCATCTTCAGGCAAAAAAGCCACAACATTCCCGGCCCGGTCCAGCTTCGCCACATAGCCCAAAGCCGTCAACTCCGTCACCATCCACAACGCCCGCTTTTCTTCAAAAAACGTCGGGGCCCCCACCCGGCACAACTCCAGATGCTTCTCATTCACCCAGGCCCGATCGCGCCCAAACTGCCGCAACGCTTCAGCAATTGGCGCTTCCTGTGAAAGTCCCCTTACACCACTACGAGAACGAAACATATAATCATATTCCCACGTATGATCTCTGCAATCGCAATTCTCGCCATGTCAACACTCACTGCTGAACACACTGTTTATGTCGGAACCCGCAACCAGGAAGGCATCTAACGCATCGAGTTCGACCCCAAAACCGG
>JAPKYY010000696.1 GCA_026394095.1 Acidobacteriota bacterium
AACATGCGGCGAATTCTCATTGTGACGGCATTTGCCACTGCCTGGGGGCAGGGGGTCGCACCAAAAGGGCTCACCCTCAAAGCGAAGCCCGCCGATTATGAGGTTTCCGGTGACGCAGGCAAGCTGGAAATTGGTGCCACCTACATGGGGCGTAGCTTTTCTGCCGGAACTACTTTGCATGATTCCGGTAACTTCATCGTGGTCGAACTGGGTGTCTTCGCGCGCAAGACCTTTGTAGGCGAACTGACCGCAGGAGACTTTCAATTAAGGGTCGACGACAAGAAAACTACGCTCATGCCTGCAGCGCCGGGACTTGTGGCCAACGGCTTACGCAATCGAGATATGGACCCACAACGCCGCCGCCTGGTCTACGGAGGCAGCATGGGGGATGCGACGGTTATGGTTGGCCAGCCAAGGCCCCAAGCTCGCTTCCCAGGCGATCCTAGGCCAGGACAGCAGCGCCCCATCGGAACCGCAACTACCACCGAGGGCGAAGCCCAGAATTGGGACGCGGCGATTGAAAGCGCTATCCCTGAAGGACCAGTACCAAGTGGTCGTGCAGGTAATCTTTACTTCGACTTCCCGGGAAAGATGACAAAAGTGAAGAGTTTGGTTTTGCAGTACTCAGGGCCCGGCGGCAAGCTCGATTTAAGGCTCCGCTGAAGTATAATTAGAGTTTGGCCTAATGCCCTCATTCTCTTTTCGTGTCCAAAGGCGCATCGCCGCCTACCAGCGTTTGTTTCGCGAGCTCAGCCTAGTTGGCAAGGGGCTCGTCTCGACAGATCATGTCGTGCAGGCGCACATTGTCCCGATTCGTCGCTGCAATATTGATTGCGGCTACTGCAACGAATACGATGACTTCTCCAAGGAAGTGCCGATCGAGACGATGCTGGACCGGGTACGTCATCTTGGCCGTCTTGGGGCAACATTGATCACCATCAGCGGCGGCGAGCCGATGTTGCACAGCCGTATTGAAGACATAATCAGGGAAATCAAGAAGGTCGGCGCGATTGCCGGCATGATTACCAATGGTTATTTGTTGAATGAAAAAGAGATCAAAGGCCTGAATGAAGCAGGTTTGGACCATTTGCAAATCTCGATTGATAACCTTGTCCCGGACGAAGTTTCGAAGAAAAGCTTGAAGGTTCTGGACAAGAGATTGCAGTGGCTTGCTGAGTTCGCCATGTTCCACGTCAACATCAACAGCGTTGTTGGCGCGGCAATCAAGAACCCTGAAGATGCATTTGTGATCGCCAAGCGGGCTCACGAGTTGCAGCTCAGCTCAACGGTTGGCATTATTCACGACGGCAGTGGTCAGTTGAAGCCTCTGGGGCCCGTTGAACGCGATGTCTTCCACCGCATCCGTGCACTGTCAAAGAAGAGCTATGCGCGACTAAACGGCTTTCAGGAAAAGATCGCCGACGGTGAACCCAATGACTGGAAGTGCCGTGCTGGTGCCCGCTACCTCTATGTATGCGAAGACGGGCTTGTCCACTATTGCTCACAGCAGAGAGGCTTCCCTGGCATTCCCGTTACGGAGTATTCACTCGCTGACGTACGGCGGGAGTACAACACAAAAAAGGGCTGCGCACCCAACTGCACAGTCAGTTGCGTTCACCAGACTTCCATGATGGATTTCTGGCGCGACCCGCAGACACTGGAATCTGTTGCTCCTTCAAAGAAGGAATCGCCGTTGGTTCAGATTCACGCGTCCGGGAGCTAAGCCATTCGCGCGGCAGCGGCACTCATTCTCCTGGTGGCCCTGAATCTCTGGGTCATTGCCAAATGGCTGACGATTGAATACACCCATGCCCGCGAGTCAATCGAATGGGCCTACCTCACTCTTTCAAGGTACATCGGGCAGCACGGGCTCTCCACGATTTACGGCAAGGGCGAATGGTTTCCCTCTTGGTATGGCGGAGTTCCTTTTGAAAATACCTCTCCGCCTCTGCTTCACTTTGTGGTCGCGCTGGTGGCTCGTTTGGGGCACCTGAGTGAGG
>JAPKYY010000226.1 GCA_026394095.1 Acidobacteriota bacterium
GGCTTGTCTGAGAAAGCCTTGACGTTGCGGATGAACTTCGGCTGCGGAGTGAAGTACAGGTTCTGACGATCCTTCACTTCAATGGTGCCCTTCTGGCCCATAAACTCCTCACCGTAACCCCACTGGTCGTTACCAAAGAAGCACGAGTAGTTGAGGTGGAACTTGTTCGGGTATTCGTAAAGCGCGCTCAGAGTATCGGGCACTTCACGATCATCCTTGCCGCCCCACTGATAGACGCCGCCAGAAGCCATGCAGCTTGTCGGCAGTTCGGTCTTGATCAGGCCGCCGACGACAAAGTTTGAAATGTCAGTCTGGTGCACGAGCAGGTCGGTTGAGATGCCGCCCGAGTAATCCCAATAGTTGCGCCACTGGAAGTAGCGTTCCTTCGAGAAGGGGATGTTCTTGTGTTCGGCAGATTCGAGGAAGCGCTTCCAGTCGGCTGTCTCAGCCGAGGCATCACCCGGGATGATGTAGCGCCATGCAGCGGGCACTCCTTTGGCTGGATCCACCGTCTGATCGAAGTTGCGATACCAGAAAGCGCGGGTGTAGTGCACTTCACCGATGTAGCCGTCTTCCACCATCTTCTTGGCCTGAATATAGAGCTTGTTCGAGCGGTTCTGTGTACCGATCTGAACGACAGTGCCCATCTTCTCGGCGAGGGCGACGATTTCGGCGCCTTCTTCGATCGTGTGGCCAATCGGCTTCTCAAGGTAAATGTGCTTCTTCGCCTTCAGCGCGGCCATCGCCATCGGATGGTGCAGGTGCTCGGGCGAGCAGATGAAGACAACATCCACGTTCGGGTCGTTGATGACGTCGCGGTAGTCAACAGAGGTCTTGGGCGTATTCTTGCCATTGGTCTGGACGATATCCTTACCCTTGGCGAGATTGCCCTTGTAGGTGTCGCAGACGTGGGTGACTTCGACGTTGTCCTTCGACAGAAGGTACATCTGATTCATCACGTGCGCACCGCGCATGCCAGTGGCGATCCAGCCCACCTTCAGGCGGTTGTTCTGCGCGCTCGACTGCATTACAGCAGGCCCTGCGCTCAAGGCTGCAGCGACTGCACTCTGCTTCAACAGATCCCGGCGTGACACATCTTCTGACATGGAATTCTCCTCTTAACTCTCGGTCTGCGACTCTTCAGACGCGGGCTTGGCGACAGGCGTTACCTTGCGCGCATGCTCAAAGAGCAATGCTATCGCTTTGTCGGTGCGAATGCGATTGGCAATGCGGTCGAGGCCGCCGTCTTTTTCGAGCTTCACGCGCACAGCCGCAACCGGCTCGCGCTGCTGACGGGCCTGGCGCTGCACTTCGCGATCTACTTCATCCTGCTGCACAGCAACTGCTTCGACATCGGCAATCTTGTCGAGCAGCAAGGTGGCGCGCACGTCACGCGTCGCACGATCCAGCTGGCTCTCGCGGAACTTCTTCATGTCGAAATTGAGCGAGCGCGGGTCGATACCCTGCATCTGCAGGCTGCGGGCGTAGCTTTCAAGCTGAATCTGAAGCTGGCGTTCGATATAGGTCTCAGGCACCGGGAAAACATTGGAATCGGCAAGAGTCTCGATCAGCTTGCTCTTGGCTTCTTCCTGCGAGCGATACTGACGTTCGGCCTGAATGCTGGTCTTCACCTGCTCCTTGAATTCATCGAGGGTACGGAAGTCGCCCATCGACTGCGCGAAGTCGTCGTCCAGAACCGGCAATTCCTTGCTGCGGATAAACTTGAGTTCGAGATCAAAGGTGATCGTTTTGCCGGAGAGGCGCTCCTGGCCGTAGTCTTCGGGGTAGCTGACCTGGATGTCTTTTGTTTCGCCAGGGGTCATGCCAACAATGCCAGCGCTGAATTCGGGCAAAGTTTCGGGGTCGCCCAGTTGCAACATCATTTCGGGGTTCTTGATCGGCTCGCCTTCAAGACCGTCAGCGCTTTCCAGGCCCACCACGACGTAGTCGCCGTTTTCGGCCGGACGAGGATCGATGTTTACATACTCGGCCTTTGATTCCCGCAACTGCTCAAGCCGGTCGGTAACGTCCTGATCGGTTACCTGAGGGTCTTCGTATTCCACCTCAAGCCCTTTGTACTCGCCAAGAGTGAATTCCGGATGCACGTCAAACTGTGCCTTGAACACCATCGGCTGGCCTGGCTCGTTCTTGAGATCGACAATGCTGGGCTGGCCAACCACCTGCAGCTTCTCTTCGGCGAAACGCGCGTTGAGAGCCTTGGGGATCACTTCTTCCATCACGTCCTGCTGGATTTCGTTCTGGAACCGGCTACGAATGACGCTCAGCGGCGCCTTACCCGGGCGAAAGCCCGGCAAATGAGCTTTGGCCTGAATCTTTGCGAGTACCTTCTCGGTAGCTTCAGCCATCTCGAGTACATTTACAGTTACTTCCAGCTCGTGCCGGCAACCTTCAATCAATGCCATAACCTTGCGCGCCTTTTCTCAATTCCAATAAATTCTTGTTGCTCTCAAAACAAGGGGGCGATGACAGCCACTAGCCGCATCGCCCCCTCACACTTCACTGCTGGACTAGGCGACGGAGGCTTTAAGCGCCTCTGCCTTGTCGGTCTTTTCCCAGCTAAACGTTGCTTCGGTACGGCCAAAGTGGCCGAACGCTGCAGTCGCACGATAAATCGGACGGCGCAGGTCGAGCGTTTCAATGATGCCCTTGGGCGTCAGCTTGAAGTTCGCACGGACGGCTTCGGTCAGCTTCTCACCAGAAACGGTTCCGGTTCCAAAGGTGTCCACCAGAACCGAAACAGGCTCGGCAACGCCAATGGCGTAAGCCAGCTGCACTTCGCAACGGGTGGCAAGGCCAGCGGCCACAATGTTCTTGGCAATGTAGCGGGCCATGTAGCAGGCAGAACGGTCAACCTTTGTCGGGTCCTTACCAGAGAAGGCACCGCCGCCGTGACGGCCCATGCCGCCGTAGGTGTCAACGATGATCTTGCGGCCGGTCAGGCCGGTGTCGCCGTTGGGGCCACCGATTACGAATCGGCCGGTGGGGTTGATGTGATACTTGGTGTTTTCGTCGACCATGTTGGCGGGCAACACGGGGTCGATGATGTGCTTGCGCACGTCAGCGCGAAGCTGTTCGGTGGAAACGTCATCACCGTGCTGGGTTGAAATTACGACTGCATCGATGCGAACAGGCTTTCCATTCTCATACTCGACGCTAACCTGGCTCTTGCCGTCGGGGCGCAGATAGGGCAGGCCCTTCGAACGGCGCACTTCACTCAACTGGCGCACCAGCTTGTGGGACATCTGGATCGGGAGGGGCATCAGTTCCGCGGTTTCGTCGGTTGCATAACCAAACATCAAACCCTGGTCGCCGGCGCCACCGGTGTCAACGCCCATCGCAATATGGGGGCTCTGACGCTGGATCACGTTCAGGACACCGCAAGTATTGCCGTCGTAACCAAAAGTGGCATCGTCAAAGCCAATGTCCTTGATTACCTGACGGGCGAGGTCGGCCACTTCTACGTACGTTTTGGTGGTGATTTCGCCAGCAACGATGCAAAGACCGGTCGTAACCATAACTTCGCAAGCTACACGGCCCATCGGGTCATCTTTCAGAACGGCGTCAAGCACCGCATCAGAAATCTGATCAGCCATCTTGTCGGGGTTGCCTTCGGTCACCGATTCCGACGTAAAAATTCTCTTTATTGCCTCAGCCACTTGATTCTGTCCACTCCTGATCTATATAAGAATTAGCCACCCGCTGACGGTAAGTCCCCTCAAAGGGACTCCGTTGATCACGACTTCGGGCACACCCAAACCCGCAAAGCTGGCGAGGGACCAATCTAAGAGTCTAGCGCTCAACCTTGGGTTGGGTCAATTTCAGGGCCTGAGCCTAAATCGCCTTAACTCTGGATCTCTGCCCAAACCACCGCACAAAAAACCATCCCGCACCCAAACCGATCACCAGTAGCAGAATCCAGATCAGATTCCCTTTCACCGCCCGAACCATCGCTTCCGGATCCTCGAGCAAGCCCGGCTGTTGACCAATCGTCTGCGCCCCAAACCAGGCCAAAATCCCGCACCACAGCGTAGAACCGACAAAGGTAACCGCAACAAAACTCCCAAACGGAACCCGGATCAAGCCCGCAGGGAAACCGATCAAGTGGCGAACCACCGGTAGCAAGCGCGAAAAAAAGACTCCACCCAGAGCAAATTCAGCCAGCCACTTCTCGGCCAGTTCAAGCCGCTCCGGGGGCAACAGAAACCATTTGCCGTACTTGGCAAGAAACGCCCTCCCCAAGGTATAGGAGAACCAGTAACAAACACTGGACCCGAAAGTCGACCCCAGCCCCCCGGCCAGAATCACTCCCCACAACGACATTTGCCCCTGTTGGGCCCAATACCCTGCCGGCGGCATGATGATCTCCGACGGTACCGGCACAATCGTGCTCTCCAGCGCCATCATCAGAAAAACACCCCAATAGCCCATATCCCGGGACCATTCAAACCATACCTTGATCAGTTCATGCAGCATGAATCGCCTAGTATACCGTCCTGAAAGAAATTTGAAGGGCTTTCCAGAGCCATTTCGCCATATCGGTTGGAGGGCAAGATGGCAACTTTCAACAGCTCAATTGACGTAGACAATACTTTGGCATCCCTGCCTGGCGGCTCAGGCCAATACATCGTTCATCCCGGCGACACCCTCAGGATCATCGCCGAGCGATTGCATATCCCAATAGGGGACTTGCTCGGCGCAAACCCTTCTATCTACAACGTCAACTTGATCTTTACCGGGCAATCGATCAAGATCCCGAATACATACCGCACACCGCGCTAATTCTTGTGGGCGTGCATCCGGCGCAAGCGAGAAATCTGCCCCTGCAGCTCTTCCTTGTCCGGGTCAAACGGGCGTAGCTGCAGATAGCGGTCAAGATCTTGTGCCGCCGCCTGAAAGCGATGCGTCGCCGCCAGCGTGGCCGCCCTTTGACGCAGCGCATCGGCATCCACCGGGTCGGCTTCGAGCAGCAGATTCAGAACCTCAGCCGCTTTGCTCCAGGCCTGCCGCTGCAAATAAATAACTCGCAAATTGTTCAACATCCGAATGAGAATCATCCGCTTCGGGGCAGGCACCAGAAACCGCTGATCCACTTCGCCCTCAATGTCATCGCGAATCTTGCCGCCATTGTAGATGTCCAGATAGTAGGTGTCGTCTTCTTCCTCAAGGCGAACCAGAAAATGTCCGGGCGCGCCAATACCGTCCACCTCAACGCCAAGCCGGCGGCCCAGCTCCATATAAAGCAGGCAAAGTGTAATCGGTATTCCTTTGCGCGACTCAAGCACATAGTTCAGGCAGGAATTGTGGGCGTTGTAGTAGTCGTCCTCATTCCCGCCCAATTGCAGTTCACCAAACAGATATTGGTGCGCCGCCAGCCGAAAGCTGCGTGTATTGCGCCGGCGAATCTCCTCGGCGTGGTAGTCGAGCTCGGCAAGCCATGGCGACATGGGCAGATTCGGGTACTCGATGCGTGCAATAAGCAACGCGGCTTCGTCGAGATTGATACTTTCGTCTTCGAGTCGAAGGATGCGGCGTAGGGGGTCCATTGAGCCTTATGAGTAGAATACCGTTTGATGCGTGTTTTGCTGCTCTTGATAGCTAGTTTTGTTTGTTCCGCTGCAATCGATCATTGCGCGATCGATGTCGACCTCGACCGGGACGGCCAGATGGAGAGGGTAACGGTAGAGGGTGGCGGTCTGGAAGGCGCTCTAGTAGCAATCGGCCGCAGCGGCAAAAAGTGGGTCCTCGACCATCACGTTGTCACACGCGAATGCCACTCCATTGAAATCTTCGGCCGCCGTGGCATCATGATCCTGCCCTACGGCATGGCCATCCGCTTCTATGAAGCCAGCGG
The DNA here is from genome assembly GCA_026394095.1 of Acidobacteriota bacterium. GTDB lineage: Bacteria > Acidobacteriota > Terriglobia > Bryobacterales > Bryobacteraceae > Bryobacter. The sequence continues at coordinate 5,873 of JAPKYY010000226.1, forward strand.
CGCGTGGGGAACAAAGTGGAACTACGTAGATCTTTATTCGTTCTATACAGCCAGTTGGCAGGGCGGCTTATTGCAGGCAGATATCGATGGCGACGGGCGGCTCGATCTCTTCTGCGGCAATTACTGGATCCAGAGTCCAACCAGTTTCGAGCTGCCCTGGCGGCTCTTTGCAATCAATGCTTTTCACGAACACCCGGCTAGCGCAACGGCGCAATTGCACTGGGACGGCAAACGCCTCTTGTGGGTAGAGAGCAGGCGCCCCAAAGGCCGCGTAGTCTGGTTCCGGCCGCCAGAAGACAGAAAGCAACTCTGGATCCCAGAGCCTCACGAGCAAAATGAAAAACTCGACTGCCCCCAACTCACGCTAACGGGCAGCACGGTCACTATTTCCGCAAGTAAGCGTCGTTGCCGCTGATCCAGTCCTCACGGCGAGGAGTGAAAAGATCGGTGACGATCGAGTCTTCCACCACATCCACCGAGTGCGGCAAGTTGGGCGGGATCACCAGCGACTGGCCAGCCCCAAGCGTAATCACCTCACCCCCCATGTGAAAGGCCAGCTTGCCCGTGTGCACCATCGACACCTGCTCGTTGACATGGTGGTGCAGAGAAACATGGCCGCCCTGCTTGAGTTCAAGCTGGGCAATGGTCATGCCTCCGGTGTGTATCACCCGGCGGGCAAAAAACGGCGTCACTTCTTCGAGGGGGATTTCATTCCAGTCGTAAACAGTCATGGCTAAAAAGAGTATGCAACGAGGAGTGCAGCCCCTGGGAATTTTTTCTTGACATCGCAAGACTAGGCTTATACAGTTGCCTTAGTAAGACATCTACCTATGAGCGTAAACGATCAATTGCATGGCTCTTTGAATCTGTTGGTTCTCAAAGCATTGGCCCGCCGCGGGAGGTTGCATGGATACGCCATTATGGCCGCCATCCATGAGGTGACTGAAGACGCCCTGCGTCTGGAGCAGGGCTCGCTTTATCCGGCACTCCACCGGATGGAAGAGGCCGGTTGGATTGAGGGCGACTGGGTAGAGAGTGAATCGGGGAAGAGGGTGCGCGGCTATGCTGTCACCAAGAAGGGGCGAGCAACGCTGGCTGAGGCGGAGGAGAAATGGAAGCGGGTGAGCCTGGCTGTAAACCGTGTGCTGGAGGCCATTTGAAATGGGCATATGGAGACGCATCAGAAACTCACTTCAACCTGGAAATCTGGACTCAGAGTTGGAGCAGGAAGCGGCCTCTCATCTTGAAGAAATGCAGCAGGACGGGTTCCCTGCCACAGCCTTTGGGAATGGTTTGCGGTACCGCGAAGAAAGCCGGGACGTGAAGACCGTAGTG
>JAPKYY010000927.1 GCA_026394095.1 Acidobacteriota bacterium
CGAACGAACCCATTCCTCAAGCAGCGCAATCTCGCGCGCCTCAAGCGTCCCACCCACCGGCATCTTCGGAGCCATCTCGCCACGCACCATGCGAATCAAAGGGCTCAACTCCGGATGCCCACCCACTACCGCCTTACCGTATTTGGTACCACCAGCCACAGCCGTCGCCAGACTCTCTACCGAGAATCCGCTCGTCTTCACCTTCGCACTATGACAAGCGCCACATTTGGCTTGCAACAAAGCATCGATTTCCGCAGCGGGCGCAAACCCGGTCACAATTCCAACCAACAAAATAAGACGCAGCACGATGGCACTATTCTATGTCGAATCGCCAATGCCATAGAATCCAATCAGTGGACCTTCAGCCTCAGAGCGTTCTCGGAATTTGCATAGCAACACTGGGCGGAGCCGCAATCGGCATCGAGCGCCAGCATTCCGGCCATGCCCAGGGCCCGCACTCTCACTTCGCTGGCCTCCGCACCTTCACCCTCCTCGGCGCACTGGCAGGCACCTCCGCCTACCTCTGGACCTCAGGCCTCGAAATCCCGGCATCGATTCTTCTGGCCGGCGCCGTCGCCCTGATCCTCGCCGCTTATCTTGCCGCCAGCCGTAGTGATGTCGACGCCACCACCGAAGTCGCTGCCCTGATCGTCCTCGCCGCTGGCTTTCTCGCAGGCTTGGGCTCATGGACTCTATCGAGCGCCCTCATCGCCACCACATCTGTCCTCCTGGTGGAAAAATCCCGCCTTCACAACATCGTCGAGAACCTCCCCGATCTTGGCCTCCGCGCCGGCTTCCGGTTCGCCCTGATGGCCCTCGTCATCCTTCCCCTGCTCCCCGAAGGCCCTTACGGCCCGCTAGGCGGCGTTCGTCCGAGAGAACTCTGGATCATCGTCCTGCTCATCTCCGGGCTCAGCTTTACCGGCTATGCCGCAAGGCTGATCGTCGGCCCGAGCCATGGCTATGTCGTAACAGGAATCCTGGGCGGGCTCATCTCATCCACCAACGTCACTTACACCCTTGCAAGAATCAGCGCGACAGAACCCACCAGCGCCACCCCACTGGCCATCGGAGTACTCACAGCCTGCACCATCATGTACCTCCGCGTGGCCGCCATATCTGCAATGCTCAACCCGAAGCTAGGCCTCGCACTCATCCCCTACTGGCTCATTCCCGCCCTGGTCGGCACCACTATCTCCGTCCTCGGGCTGCGCAGCCACGACAGATCCTCAGAAGCCGGCCCACTCCCCAGCAACCCTCTCGCAGTCGGATCCGCCCTCCAGATGGCTGCCCTCTTCCAGCTTGTACTCTTTGCCATCACAGCAATTCATGGTTATTGGGGACAATCCGGTCTGATCTTTTCGGGTGCTATCCTCGGCCTCACAGATGTCGACGCCCTCACCATCTCGATGACCAAGTCCGCTCAAAACCCGGACAACCTCGCCACTGCCGCCACGGCCATCGCCGTCGGTTGCCTGGCAAATTCATTCTTCAAGCTTGGAATCGCTCTCACTCTTGGCCGAGGTGCTTTCCGCACCAGGGTCGCGGCAGGCTTCCTCGCGCTCATCCTCGCCGCCGCAGCCAGCCTCGGCTGGGGCATCTGGTTCTAGACGCTCACAACATCACACCCGGCGAGCCGGATCAAATCGTGTGCATTGCTCCGCAGCCGTCCCATAAACCCTTGAATACGCCCACGGCCAATCACCAACAGTTCAGCCCCAGCTTCCTGCACCACCCGTTGTACGCCTTTTACCAAACTCGCGTCTTCGAGAATCTCAAGCTCCGGCACATCGGGCCAGGCTGCCATCGCCGCTGCATAGTCTTCCTGCGCCACCTTCAACGCAAAATGGTGCGCCCCTTGCGAAATCCCACTCTCAAAGTCACTGGCAACCCGCGGATTGGAATGCACCACCCGCAACTTCGCCCCAAACTTCTCGGCCAATCCCTGCGCATTCGCCACCACCTTCGCTGTCTCCGGCCCACAATCCACCGCACAAACGATGTTCTTGGGTAAACACGGTTTGATCTGCTCAGGCCTATGCGCACTTGTCCACACCGGCACCTCACTGTCATGAAGAACACTCGCCGTCACGGAACCCAACAACATCTGCCGGAATCGCGTATACCCAAGCGTCGGCATCATGATCAGATCCACATTTTGCGCCCCGGCAAAACGCGTAATCTCCTCACCTGCGTCCCCGCTCACCTGCACACGCTCCACCGGCAGCCCTGCCAGATCTTCCAGAAGGAACCCACTCAACTGTTTTTGCGCCAGCCCCTTCACCATATTGATTTCTGCCTCCACTGGCAGATTCTCGATTGCCAGCATGCCCATGCCTTCAAACACGTGCAGCACTGTCACCCGAGCCCCAAACCGTTCGGCCCAAAGTCGGACAACCTGGCTCGATACTTTACTCTGCAAAGAAAAATCAACTGGAAATAGAATGTGCTGAATCACTGGTTAGCCCCCACTGCGATGCTATCACCCGGGGCAAATCCCAGTTCAGGCCGCAGTCGCTTGTTTGGAGGAAATATCCTTGATCCCCACCATCAGGCGGTTCAAACTATCCAGAACATGCTGCGCAGAAGGCGCTGGCCGCCCCTGCAACAAATCCTTCGGTGCCCCGTAGTTGCCATGCGAACTCATCGGAAGGTCCTCCACTACTGGCGCAGCGACAACAGGCTTTTTCACTTCCTCGACAACAGGAGGTGCAACAGCAACTTCTTTGCCCCCAGCCATCTCAACATACTCGCTCATCAGCGAATCCAGACGGTGACGCTTCATCACCACCATCTCGTGTATCTGGGCTGCCAGCGATTCGGTCTGGCGCAGTTCCGACATCAGGGCCTGAATTCTATCAAGCGTTACAGCAAGCGTATTCTGTGGGGCGGGTTTGGACATAGTCTACCTGCACCTTCCATCGGACTCGCCTTAGGAAACTTAAGTAGGCCTGTCGATTTAGAGGGGGTAGGCGTTAGTGCGCGTCTTCATCCCCACCGGTCACAACCCCGCGCGGTTTCGGGTTCTTGCGATCTTCTTCCACGAGCTTCCGCACCTGCTGGGCCAGCGTCGGCGCATGATAAGGAATCCCGTCCTTAATCGTCCATTCGATCTTCCCTGACTGCGGCACTCCCTCCGTCTTTGGATACAGAATCCGGAAGTCCGCCAGCGGGTTCCCGTCCACCACAATC
>JAPKYY010000021.1 GCA_026394095.1 Acidobacteriota bacterium
ATCTCCCACCCAAGATTACCGACAAGGACATAACGTCAATGGCATCAGCCGCTCAAACCATCGCAAACCAGGAAAACGCAAAACTCTCTACCGGCCCCAGAACCGAAGCTGGCAAACAGAAATCCTCATCCAACGCCTACCGCCACGGCCTCCACGCCACCAGCGAAAAACTCTTCGCTACCAACCCCGAAGAGCGAGACCACTTCGAACAAATCAAAGCCAATCTCAAATCCGAAGCCCTCCCGCGCGGTACCGCCGAAGAACTCGCCTTCGAGCAATACGCTTACGCCAGCTTCCAGGCCCTCCGCGCCCAACGCATCGAAGCCGAAGCGCAAGACCGCTGGCTCGAAGACCCCGACAATCAACAACGCTTCGCCCAGATGGAACGCACCATCAAACTCGGAGCCCTCTTCGAACGCCGCGCCGCCAAAGCCCTCAAACAACTGCAAGACCTCCAACTCCACCGTCTCGCCGGCGTCGAGGTCATTGCCGAACTCGAAGACTCGAAAGTTGAGGCCCAAATCCCCACCACCATGCCGATGGCCAAAATCCGCCTCGGTCAACTCAGGCGCGAAGATCCCGGCTACGTCGGCCTCAACATCGCCTTCGGCTCGAGAAACCCAATCAACAAAACAAACCCAATCGACCCCGACGAAGACCAATCGACAGAACAAACCCAATCCCCGCGAAGTTGACGCAACTGTAAGAATCTGTTAACGTCATTTGTGTAGGGCTGGAATAAGCACTTTTTGAACCAAATTTAAAAACTTTCTACCGCTTCCCGGGACGGCATGTATTTTGCTGTCTCGTTTCCGCGTGTCCAGCTCCAATTTTTTCATCTGATGCTATTGATCTGACAAAGTAGCCGGAGAGCCAGGGTTTTAGCCCCTGGGGTCGGTCTTTGTTCCTCGCTGTACCTTTCTTCCTGATCGTTTCTACGATTCTCAAATTGATTCACTGTCTAGAACAGTACGGCGGCCAACGGCCGTCGAGAGGTTTGAACGAATGCAACAGAATACTCCGTCGGCCTATCGGCCCAACCAGCCGATCACTCGCGTCGACTTCTCCCGCATCAAGTCTTCCATCCCGATCCCCAACCTGATCGAAGTGCAGAAGCTCAGCTATATGCGCTTCCTGCAGATGGACTTGCTGCCCGACGAACGCGATGAGATCGGTCTCCAGAGCGTCTTCAAGAGCGTATTTCCGATTACTGACTTCCGCGGCCTCTCCCAGCTCGACTTCGTCGACTATGCCATCGGCAACTGGGAATGCAAGTGCTCGGCCCTCAAAGGCCTCAACCACTTGCGCAGCGTCTGCCGTCAGTGCGGATCCACCATCCAAACCGACCCCTTCCACGCCGGTGACGTTCTCTGCCACGCTTGCGGCACCTTCAACAAGAACATCGTTACCTTCTGTAATCGTTGCGGCGACCCGGTAGGCCTCCAGCTCAAGTACGACATCCCCGATTGCGAAGAGCGCGGCATGACCTTCTCTGCGCCTCTCAAGGTCACCATTCGTCTCACTGTGTATGACAAGGATCCCGAGAATCCCGATCCTAAGGCCAAGACCGTTCGCGACATCAAGGAACAGGAAGTCTTCTTCGGTGAAATCCCGCTGATGACCCCCAACGGCACCTTTGTCATCAACGGTACCGAGCGCGTCATCGTCAGCCAGTTGCACCGCTCACCCGGTGTCTTCTTCGAGCGCGTCCCCGCAGCCGGCTACCACCTCGGCAAGATCATCCCTTACCGCGGTTCGTGGGTCGAATTCGAATACGACAACAAGAACTACCTCTTCGTTCGCATCGATCGCAAGCGTAAGTTCTACGGTACGGTCTTCCTCCGCGCACTCGGCTTCAAGTCCGACGAGCAGATCATCAAGGCCTTCTACACCGACACTTATTCCAAGTTGAGCCTCAAGAAGGGCAAGCTGATGCTCGGCGTCGCCGACTCGCTCAAGGCCCAGAAGCTCTCCTACCCCATCCTCAACAAGGCTGGCGAAGTTGTCGTAGCCCAGGGCAAGAAGATCACCTCTTCTGTCTACAAGCTGATCAAGGAAAACAAGATCAGCGAAGTCGAAGTGGCCCCCAACGATATCGAAGGCGCACACTTTGCTGCTGACGTGATCGATATGGAAACCGGCGAAATCCTCGCCGAGGCAAACCACAAGGTCACCGAGACCCACTTCTCCAAGTTCATGGAAGCAGGCATCGAGCATCTCGAAATCTTCTTCCCCGAGCGCGACGAAGTCGGTATCGTCATCAGCGAAACCATCCGCAAGGATGAAAAGAAGAGCCAGGCCGAGAGCCTCCTCGAAATCTATCGCAAGCTCCGTCCGGGCGATCCCCCCACCCTCGATACAGCTACCCAGCTCTTCCAGGGCATGTTCTTCGACGCCCGTAAGTACGACTTCTCGCGCGTCGGTCGCATGAAGTTCAACATCAAAATCCACGACGACGAAAAGTTCATTCCCGAAGGCTGGAACGAACAGCAGGAACAGCTCAAGAAGGATGGCAAGCCCAGCTTCACCAACCCTCTTGACCGTCGCGTTCTTGACATCGGTGACTTCATTGCCACCATCAAGTACCTCCTCAAGCTGCGCCGCGGTATCGGCGCCGTCGACGACATCGATCACTTGGGCAACCGTCGCGTTCGCGCCGTCGGCGAACTCCTCGAAAACCAGTTCCGCATCGGCCTCGTCCGTATGGAACGCGCCATCAAGGAAAAGATGTCGGTCTACCAGGAAATGTCAACGGCAATGCCGCACGACCTCGTCAACGCCAAGCCAGTCATGGCCGCCATCCGCGAGTTCTTCGGTTCTTCGCAGTTGTCGCAGTTCATGGACCAGACAAACCCGCTTTCAGAAATCACCCACAAGCGCCGTCTTTCGGCTCTTGGACCGGGCGGTCTCTCACGCGAGCGCGCTGGCTTCGAAGTCCGCGACGTACACACCACTCACTACGGCCGCATCTGCCCGATCGAAACGCCAGAAGGCCCGAACATCGGTCTGATCTCCTCGCTCTCCTGCTTTGCCCGCATCAATGATTACGGCTTCATCGAATCGCCTTACCGGCGCGTCGTTGACGGCTACGTCATCGACGAAGTGCGCATTCTCAACCCCGGCGACACCTCCTATAAGGTCAACGACGTGGTCAAGCGTACTGAAATCGAGAAGGCCAACAAGGCTCTCGGCAAAGACAAGCAGCTCGCCGATTTCGAATCGCACTCGGATTACTTGAGCGCATGGGAAGAAGACAAGTATGTCGTCGCCCAGGCCAACATTCCGCTCGACGAGAGAGGCAAGATCACCTCAGAGCTGGTCAATGCCCGTCAGGCTGGCAACTTCGTCCTGAAGACGGTTGCCGACGTTCAGTACATGGACGTCTCGCCCAAACAGCTCGTCTCGGTCGCCGCTTCGCTCATCCCGTTCCTTGAGAACGACGACGCCAACCGTGCACTCATGGGTTCGAACATGCAACGTCAGGCCGTGCCGCTGCTCCGTGCAGACTCACCTGTCGTTGGTACCGGTATGGAAAAGGTCACCGCTCGTGACTCCGGCGCCGTTGTCATCTGTAAGCGCGCTGGCATCGTCGATTCCGTTGACTCCGAACGCATCATCGTTCGCGTCGATGGCGGCGGTGTAGCCGAAGGTCAGATGTCGCGCGAAGTTGGTGCCGACATTTACCCACTTACTAAGTTCAAGCGCTCCAACCAAAACACCTGCATCAACCAGAAGCCCATCGCTTATGTTGGTCAGCGTGTAGTCAAGGGTGACGTTCTGGCTGACGGTCCTTGCACCGATGCCGGCGAACTCGCTCTCGGCCGCAACGTTCTGGTCGCCTTCATGCCCTGGCGCGGCTACAACTTCGAAGACGCTATCGTCATCTCCGAAAAGATGGTCAAGGAAGATTACTACACCTCCATCCACATCGAAGAATTCGAAATCGAAGCCCGCGACACCAAGCTCGG
>JAPKYY010000880.1 GCA_026394095.1 Acidobacteriota bacterium
ATGCTAGTTGGCTACTTCCAATCGAGTCAGTTGGTGCAGTTTGCATACCTTCAGGCGCTTGACCTGTTGAGTACTGCTGCCTTCCTCCTTCATGGGGTAGGCGAGGCAAACCCACTGGTGCGCTGGTCTATGACTGTGGCACCGAATCCAGTAGGCGGCTTGCTTGCCGTCAAAGCGGTTGGCCTGGTTTTTGCCGTTTATTGCGTCCAGAGCCAGCGCGAGCGTTTGCTCAGTCGGATCAATATTTTCTATGCGGCGCTGATCGTATGGAATTTGCTTTGCCTCGTAATGGCAAGCAATCATTAATACTTGCGCAAGACTGCCAGCACCCTGCCTTGTACGCTCACAATGTGCTGAGGCACCATGATGGGCTGCATGGTGGAATTCGCAGGCTGGAGCCGGATCATTTCCCCGGGCTCACGATAGAAGCGTTTCAGGGTGGTCTCCATACCATCAACGAGCGCAACAACAATGTCGCCGTTGCGGACAGACTGAACCTTTTCTACCAGCACAAAATCTCCGCTGCAGATATGGTCTTCTATCATGGAGTCGCCACGAACCTGTAGTGCGTAGGTGCTTTCGTTGCCCATAAAGTCTTTGAAAGCTAAAGTTTCCTGATTGGCCACGCTTTCGACCGGCATACCGGCAGCGATGCGTCCTAAAAGCTGCACCTCAAGGTTGTTTACCGTCGGCGTGCCGGAATAACTGCGGCGCTCGTCCAGATACTTGGGTGCAATTTCAAGCGAGCGGCTCTGATTGAATCCGCGCTTGAGATAACCTTTGGTTTCCAGCGAATGAATGTGCTTATGGACTGTCGCGAGGGACGTTAGATCCATTCCTGATGCAATCTCTTCGTAGCTGGGCGAATAGCCATGCTTCTCAATGAAGGTTACCAGAAAATCGAGCAGGTCTTTTTGACGACGAGTCAGTGCCATACTGGCATTTTAGGCGAAGAAAGATCGAATTTCAAGCGAAAGTTTCGCTTTTAGTTCGCCGCAGCAAAAGCCTGACCAGATTTAGATAACAGAAGCTTCATGATCGTTGTAGCCTAGTAATTGCAAAATATGACTCGTCGCACTGCTCTTGTGGCCATGGCCGCCACCCCCGCACTCGCTCAGGACCCGGAACAAGAACTGCTCAAATCGGTTGTCGCCAATCACGACAAGGGTGTGGAGTACCTGCTGGCCAAGCAGATTACCGACCCAGCGAGCCGTTTTCAAGGGACAATTCTCAATGGCTTTGGCATCCCGAACTTTGCCGGTATGGCGGGGATGTTTGATACCTATGGCGCTGCACTCATGCAGCCCAAAAGCAAGTTTTACAAAAGCCCGCTTGTGTTTGAACGGTTGAAGCTGGCAGCGGCCTGCCTGAAGAAGAACCAAAGTGCCGGCGGCTTCCTGAGCAACCTCGATACGAATTTCAACTCACCACCCGACACGGCGTTTGCAGTGCGGGCTGCTGCTGGCGGTCTCCTGCTGGCCAGACAGACCAATAGCCGCGAGATCTTTGAAGTCATGCGACCCTTTGTGGAGTCTGCTGCCGACGGGCTGGCTGTGGGCGGAATCCACACGCCAAACCACCGCTGGGTTTTGAGCGCAGCCCTGGCACAGGTGAATGAGATCCTGCCGAAGGCTGCTTACGGCAAGCGCATCGATCAGTGGCTGGCTGAAGGGATCGATATCGATGAAGACGGGCAGTACACCGAACGCTCGGTAGGCACCTACAACCAGATCATCGACAGCGCTCTCATCGCGATCGCAGAGAAGCATAATCGCCCGGAACTGTTTGAGCATGTGCGGGCAAACCTCAATTCCCTGCTTTATCTGATCAATCCGAACGGCGAGATTGTGACTGATTTTTCGCGCAGGCAAGACCAGTTCTCGATCGCAACACCATCTCAAGAAGGGCTGGGCCTCTCAACGGCAATGCTGCACCCTGAGTTTCTGAAGCCGATTGAAGCAGGCAACATCCCTACCAGCTACCGCAAAGATTTCAAGCACAACAAGATCACACGCATTCGCCGGGACGATCACGCCGCAACCGTTTTCTACAATGGCTCCAGCCGTGTGATGAACATCAACAAAGGCGAGGCGGTGATTACGACCATCCGCTTTATCAGCGCGTTCTTTGGCAAAGGCCAATTCAAAAGTGAAGCGTTTGAGTTGAAGGGCAAAACGATTGCGATGAGCCAGAAGCTGGAAGGCCCCTATTACCAGCCGTTCACGCCTGCAAAGTTGATTGATAGCGAGATGTGGACTCAGACGCAGAAGCAGCGGCCGCGCACCGAAGTGAGCGTGTTTGAACAGGGTGCGGCGATTGAAGAAGCCGACGGCGGCTATAACCTGCGCGTCTATTCCAAGGGTACAGAGCTGGTTCCGATCACGATCGAAATCGCGTTCCGCCCCGGAGGCAGCCTGACGGGAGTAAAGCCGATTTCAGGTGCCCCGGACTCCTATCTGATCGATGGACCGGAAGCTCGCTATCAAGTGGGCAAAGACATCATCAAGGTAAGCCCCGGCGCGTCGGCGCACAGCTGGACGCGCGAAATGCGCTACATCGAAGCCAAGCTGCCCGGGCCAACGCTGTATCTCACCGGCTTTGCTCCCTTTGACCACACAATACAGTTCCGATTCGCTTAAGGTAAGCCCGTCAGCGGCCAAAGATCCTGCCATGCAAGCAGAAACCGTGCCTTCGCAATCGTGCCTGGCAGCACCGTTTCCCGCCTTGCGGCAATCAGGCCAACCGATGCGGGCTTGTCGATCCACATAGACTCGCCAACAGGCTTGAAGTTCTCACCATCTACACTCGCAGTTGCCAATACACGGGCCAGGTTGTCGCGACGCAGGCGCAGATACACAGGCGGGCGGCCTGGAAAATCGGGGATACTCACCAGCCTGCGGCCGTCTTCGATCAGAGCAATGGTGGAGTTATCGGTTCGATATCGCACCAATCGCACTCGACGCCCGTCCTGATTGAGTACATAAAGCCCAGCCGAAATTGCTGACGTGTCAGATGTCTCAACACGTGTTGTAAAGCTCCAGGAAGCAGTGGGGGCGACG
>JAPKYY010000034.1 GCA_026394095.1 Acidobacteriota bacterium
TAATTGGACCACTCGTCCGCCTCTCGATTCAATACTGCGGCCCGCATTTACATTGGGTGCCGATGCCGGCCCAATCACAACATCGGGGTCGGCCCAGTTTCCGACATTGGTCCAGTTGAATCCGGTCGCAGTAAATTCCACCACGCGCTCAGCCGACAAAGAGAATCTCTTGCTCACCGATAGATCATGGTTCTGCGACCCGGGCCCCACCAGCTGCGGATGCGTTCTCGGGCCGTTTCCAAAAGTGAAGTCAGGGGGTTGAGCAAAGGCCGCCGGGTTGAACCATCGGTTCGGGCCCGGGTTCTCGACATGTGGATCCACTCCATCCACAAGATTCACGCGCAGGGCTTCAATCACCCCGCCCGTGTTGTTGAATTGCGGCCGCAATCCCAACGGCTCTCCGCTTTGCATCGAAGTAATCCCGGAAACAGTCCAGCCATCAACGAAGTATCGTCGCCAGTCCTGGAATTCAAGAAAGGCCTTCTTGGCTCCCACAGGCAACTCATAGCTGAAGCTCAGCGACAAGCGGTGCGGATTATTGCCCAGTGTCATGCTCCATTCATTCTTGATGTTGTAAAAGTCCTGAATGCCGACAGGGCCCGAGTAGTCGTCCATTTGTTTTGAGAATTCGTAGGTCGAATTCAGAACCAGACCATTCGCCGCTCTCTTCTCAGCACGAACAACAGCCGCATTCCGCTTGTAATTGCCAGAAGGCCAGGAATTGAAGAGGCTGAATTTCTGATATTGCGGGTAGGGTCGAATCGTGCGGCGAAACTCTTCACTATTCAGGGCATCTCTCTCCCTCAGGTAGGACAAGGAAATCGCATTCGGGTTCGCCGTGTTGCTTGGAGCAAAAAGCCGCTGCCCCCGCGCATGGCCAAGACTCAAGCTCACCACCGTCTGTCCCGGCAATGTCCTCTCATAAGACAAGCCAGCCGACTGGTAGCGCGGTACATCGCCCTGACGCTGCACCAGATCGGCAATCGTGAAATTCGCTCCATCGGGCCGCAAGTCCGGCAGCGGACGGTCCAGTCCAGGAACCCCATCCCGGAGCCGCAGAGCCGGGCTCAATTGAATATTGGAAGAAACATAAGTCGGCTGAGAAACAAAACCCTGAGTAGCCCATTGCGTCGTGTAAATCGGAATCCCGCTGTGACTCAATCCATAACTCAAGCGCAAGACACTTTTGGAATTTCCACCAGGATTCCAGGCGATGCCGATACTGGTTTCTGGCCGCGGGATAGCCCGCTGCAAGGCGCGCCCCACGCCGTTACGATTGGCAAAGATCAGCGCCCCTGGCTTGCCATTGGCTGGATTGATTTCGCTCAAATCGACGCTGCCAAAGCGGTCGTACTTCTCATGCCGGGCACCTGTCACCTCCATCGCAAACGACAGAGTGATCACCAGATTCTTTGCATATTCATAGGTGTCGGAAATACCAAGGCGCATGTAGTTTCCGCGCCAGTAGGAAGGATGCTCAACAATCGTTGCGGCACCACCTTCAGCCAGGCCCATAAGGAAACTGGCAAATCCAAGACCGGTATTGTTGACTCCGGGAAGGGAAGTCAGGGATGGCCCAAAATCAAACGACCCCGCCGGCCAGCGCGGCAAGTAACCATTCACCTGGTAGCGGCGAAACTGAGCCGTGCCCCGCAAGCGGTGCTTCCCAAGCCGTGTCGAAAGCGCATCGGTCAGGTAGAAGTAATTGTGTCCGCTTACGACATTCGGATTCATCCGTCCGGTCGACAGATAAGTCCCAAACCGGAAAGCAGGAAATGCGTCGCGCAATGGCCCCTTCAGCCCGATCGTGGCAAGCGCACCTTCCTGGCCCGGCCTTCCGCTATGTGTCTTGTCTGACTGCACATCGAAGGTCAACGCATGCACCGTCGAGGCACTGCGTGTGAAAGTCCAGTCCAGCACACCACGCCGTGCGCTGAAGTCACGATCATTCAAGCCTGAATCGGCAATCGTGTCAAAGAGTCTTGGTGCCTTTGCCAGCCCGCTGGTGAATGACCCGTTAAAGGTCAACCGGTGCTTCTCCGCCAAAGTGTGGTCCACCTTGAAGATCATTCCATTCGCTTGATTGGTCTCAGGCGAGAAGACAAAGTAGTTGTTCCTGAAAAAAGGCCCGGCATTGGAGTTTGCTCTCGGATAGAAGTCCAGAGTCTTCATCGCAACCGGATCCAGCCGGGTTGCCGGAATCACATTCCCGACAAATGGGTCGCGCGCATATTGTGGATTACTGGCACTTACGGGTTGAGTGGCGTCATAGCTCGAATTCAGGCGCGTCGATTGAGGATCATAGATAGGCAGCGGGTTTCCCGCGGGGTCCACAGTCTTCGAGAAATCTCCAACTCGCTCCGGATCGATCGCAACCGTACTCAAATAGGAGCGTCCGATTCGCTCACGCACACCTTCATAGGACACATTAAAAAACGTCTTCCGAGAGCCCTCGTAGACTTTCGGGATCACTAGCGGGCCACCCACATTGAACCCAAACTGATTCCTCCGCAACAGGTTCCGTAAGCCCCCGCGCTGCACTACTTCATGCGGGGTGGCATCCAGCTTGTCATTACGAAAATTCTCAAAGATGCGCCCATGCCAGCCGCTCACAAACGAACCCCGCGCATTCTTCGCCACAGGGCTATCCCCACGCAGCCCCAGCTCTTGCGTCACCGTTTTGAATTCTTCTACGGCACGCTCGAGCGGCGGCTTCGCGGGTTGCCAGGCCAAGCCGACGCACGCAAAAAGGAGAAAAGCGCGCATGAAGATCATTTCATCTTTAGTTTAGCCTTCTTTGGGGAGCTAGCTGTCTTCGCTCTCGCGGACATCGACCACACCAGGCTCAAACATCGGTATTCTGGAATGGTCTTGCTTCTCACTGATGAAGCTGGTCAGATAAATGACGGCATCTTCGCTTCGGCGACTAAATAGGGGCTCTTTTGAAAGGCATTATTCTCGCCGGCGGTAGCGGCACAAGGCTTCATCCCATTACCGAAGCGGTCAGCAAGCAGTTGCTCCCCGTCTACGACAAACCCATGATTTACTACCCGCTGACAACACTCATGTTGGCGGGCATTCGCGAGATCCTCGTGATCTCGACCCCAGTGGATCTCCCCGTTTACCGCCGGCTCCTCGGCGACGGCAGCCGCTTCGGCATCAAGCTCGAGTACGCAGAACAGCCCCGGCCCGAAGGCCTCGCGCAAGCCTTCATTATCGGTAAATCCTTCATCGACGGAGGCCCGGCCGCACTCATCCTCGGCGACAACCTCTTCTATGGTCACGGCATCTCTGTGCAACTCCAGCGCGCTGCAGCTCAGCCTGAAGGCGCCACCATCTTCGGCTATTGGGTACGGGATCCAGAACGCTACGGAGTTGTCGAGCTGGACGACCAGGGCAAGGCACTCTCTATCGTCGAAAAGCCAAAAGATCCCAAATCGAACTACGCCGTAGTCGGTCTCTATTTCTACGACAACACGATCACTCAGGTTGCGGAAGCGATCAAGCCATCGCCCCGTGGCGAGCTTGAAATCACCGACGTCAACAATCGCTACCTCGAAGCCGGCAAGCTCCGCGTCGAAGCGCTCGGCCGCGGTATGGCCTGGCTCGACACTGGCACACACGAGTCGCTACTGCAGGCTGGCAACTTCGTCGAAACCATCGAGCAGCGTCAGGGCCTCAAGGTCGGCTGCCCTGAAGAGGTTGCCTTCCACATGGGCTGGCTCAGCCCGGAACAACTCGAAGAACAATCCCGGCGCTATAAAAACTCAAGCTACGGCGAATACCTGCACGGCCTCTTGCGCCACCGCCGCTAGCGCTTCAGAGCTTCGGCAATGGCCTTCTCGGCCAGTGGCTCCATTACTGCATAACCTGCATCGTTCGGGTGCAGACCATCGTTGGTCAGTTCCTTCTTTAGCAGCTTTGCGTCATCGAGCATGGCCGAATAGTAGTCGAGATAAACCAGCTTGTGCTTCTTGCAATAAGCCTGCATCCACTCATTCAGGGCAATGATCTTCTCAGGCGGCCGGCGTGCGATCTGGGGCCGGTGATAATCGCAAACCGGCATCACACTCGACATCACCACCTTCATCCCGTTGGCCTTGGCCAGCTCTGCCATCGATTCCAGATTGCCTTCAATCTGCTCTAGCGTCATTGGCCCCGTATTGCCCGCAATATCATTCGTGCCCGCCAGAATCACCACTACTTTTGCGCCCAGTGCAATCACATCGGGCCGAAAGCGAATCAACATCTGCGGCGTCGTCTGTCCGCTGATGCCGCGATTCACATAAGGCCGGTCTGGCCAGAACTTGCCACCCCTGCGTCCCCACGCATCGGTGATCGAGTCACCCATAAACACAACCCGCTTCTCGTTTCCACTCACCGGGGCCAGCTTGGCATTGTCCCCCGCATACCGGCCAAGGTTCGCCCAATCGAGCAACGTCTTCTGCGCCCTTGCCAGATCCGCCTGCAGCTTCGGCACATCCACGCTCTCCTGCCCAAGAGCCATCATCCCCACCAAACTTAATAGGAAAAACTGTTTCACTTCCGAACCTTCTTTCTGATGCCTTCGAGCATCACCTTTGCTTCCGCTGCAACACCCTCATACACAGGCTTGAACATTGCATCCGGATCCATCCTCACACCATATACCGCCACAGGCCCCAGCCGCTTGAGCAACCGGGCCGCAACACCACCTGCAAGCAAACTCGTTTCAAATTCAGACCAGTCCTGATGCTCACCCCAATAACTCTTTGCGTCCGTCTCTAAGGGCTCACCACCCTCTTCGAGCTCAACCACTTCCGCCTCTTCACGCGGCCCACCCCCGCGCAACCTTACCAGCAACATCGGGTCACGCTCAATCTCTTCGCCCAGCGCCCGCAGTACCGCCAGCGCATGCTTGCACGGCCGCATCCAGTCTGCGCAGGAACACGCGGTCTTCAATTCCCGGTACCGCTCCGGCAGCAAATTCACCTCTGCCACTGCCATTGCACGGCGCAACACAGCTCCTGGCGAACCCTTGCGATAATCCCGCAACGCCTCGGGCGTCACCAGGCTCCAGGCCAGTTCCCACTGCTCCCGCGCTACCGTCGTAAACTGCAACACTACCTTACATGGCTCAGGCCCCAGATCCTGCACCTGCGCTTCTACCGAGCCTTCATCGATCTTCAGTTCCCCTACGGCCCCACGACGCAGATACTCGATGCTCTCTGTCAGCCGCTCATGCCCCACCGGGTATTCGTTCAGCCACTCCAGCCAATCCCGCCCCAGCGCCGTCACCATTTCGTGTTTCGACATTAGTCTTCCCACGCCTCCCGCGACAACGAAAACAGATCCTTCAATTGCTGGTTCGACAGCTCCGTCAGCCAAACCTCTCCAGCCTCAACTACCTTCTCCGCCAGATCCCGCTTCTCCTCCACCATCTGATCGATCCGCTCCTCGAGCGTCCCCATACAAATGAACTTGTGTACCTGCACCGTCTTCATCTGCCCAATGCGAAAAGCCCGGTCCGTTGCCTGATTCTCCACTGCCGGATTCCACCACCGGTCGAAGTGAAACACATGGTTGGCCGCCACCAGATTCAAGCCCGTCCCACCAGCCTTAAGTGACAACACAAAGAGGCTCGCTCCATCGGGCTTCTCAAAGTCGACAATCATCCGCTCCCGCTCCAGCCTCGGCGTCCCGCCATGCAGAAACGAAATCTTCTTGCCAAACACCTGTTCGCAATGCAGCGCCAGGATCTCCCCCATCTCGGCAAACTGCGAAAAGATCAACGCCTTCTCGCCCGCCTCCAGCACCTCTTCGAGCATCTCCGTCAGTCGCGTGAGCTTGCCGCTACGCCCACCCAGATCCTCACGTTCTTTCAGAATCTGCGCCGGGTGATTGCACACCTGCTTTAGCCGCGAAATCGTCGCCAGAATCAACCCGCGCCGCTCCATCGATGTCCGCCCCTCAAGATCGACAAAGCACCCATTCACAACATCCTCATAAAGCCTTGCCTGCTCGCGAGTCAGCTTGCAGTAAGTCTTCATCTCCATCTTCTCGGGCAGGTCGGAGATGATGCTCTTGTCCGTCTTGAGGCGTCTCAAAATAAACGGCGAAGTCAGTCCCTTCAACTGCTGCACGGCCTTCGCATTGTGTTGATTCTGAATCGGCTTGAAGAACCTTACTTGAAAGTCCTTCTGCCCGCCAAGCAACCCGTGGTTCAGGAATTCCATCAACGAATAGAGATCGCCAACATGATTCTCGACAGGCGTACCCGTAAGTGCAATCCGGTACCCGCTGGCAATCTGCCGCGCTGCCTTGGCTTGCTTGGTCTCAAAGTTCTTGATGTTCTGAGCTTCATCCAGCACAACCCCATCCCACTCCACCTCCGCCAGCGTCTCGGCATCCCTGTGCAGCAGGCTATAGCTGGTCACAACCAGATCATTCTCCTGAGCCAGTTTCGCAAACGCCTGCCCCTTGGCTCGCAACACACCGTGATGCACCATCAGCTTGAGCGCTGGGAAAAACTTCGTCGTCTCCCGTTCCCAGTTGCCGATCACCGAAGTCGGGCAAACCAGCAGTGTCGGCTTCCCCACACCACGCCGCGAAGCCAGCAGCGCCAGCATCTGCAGCGATTTCCCAAGACCCATGTCATCAGCCAGACACGCCCCCAGCCCAAAGCCCGTCACAAAGCTCATCCACGAGAACCCACGCCTCTGATAGGGCCGCATCTCCCCCTGCAGGCCATCGGGCAGCGGCAATTCCTTGATCTCACCCGGCTGCCGCAAGCGATCGAGCAACTCCCCAATCCAGCCTTCGGTCTGGATCTCCCGAATATCAAGGCCCCGTCCACCACCACCCATCCCCAACACTTCCCGCAACGCCTCGCGAGCCGTCAGCACGCGCTTCTGCCCGCCCTTCAAAAACTTCACCGCATCGCGCACACTCACAGCATCGATGCGCATCCACTTGCCGCCCACCTGCTGCATTTCCCCCGTATGCTTCGACAACTCGTTCAACTCCGCCATCGTCACCGGTTGATCGCCCAGCAGCGCGGCCCAATCGAGGCGCACCTTGCTTGACATCGCCGTCCGCTCGTCCACCTGCGCCGCTTCCGATTGCAACTTGCCCGTCACCGCGACACGAATCCCGTCACCCTCACGCCACCAATCCGGCCTCACCACACGGAAGCCCGCCTGCTCAAGCAGCGGGGCAAACCGCATCAAAAACTCAATCACCCGCTCTCCGGGCAAATACAACCCCTCACCCTTCTGCTCCTCGTAGCTCTGCAAGGAAGGAAAGATATTCGAAGCCAGCTCAAAATTCCGCCACGCCGCCTCTGCCACCAGATCCCCACCCCGAAGCGCCATGTCTTCGACGCCACGCAACAAA
>JAPKYY010000096.1:0-3333 GCA_026394095.1 Acidobacteriota bacterium
GTACCTGTCCATGGGTCGGTGAAAGAGAATTCCTCTTCTGCGGTGAGTCCTTCAAAAAATGCACGAAGGCGCATGGCCTCTTCACCGATCAGATTCTGGTAACTCAGCCGCCAGCTCTTGCGATCAGAATTGGCGCGGAGCTGGGCCTGGCGGGAATCGCCTTCAAAGAAGTATTCAAAGTGTTGTGCCGGCTGGGATCGAATCGCACTCGACTGTACTTGCTCGCCGGTAATCAGGATCGGGAAGTCCATGGCTAAATCTCGTTCAGGTTGTCGTTGATTTCGTGGTTTGAAAGCATGGCCTGCTTCAAGGCCGCAGCAATGTCATCGCTGCGATCCAGGATGGAACGGGCGTCCAATGCCTGGATGGAAATCTGGATCGAAGGCTGAGAGACCGGTGCTGACTGCAACAGACCGAAGGCGTCGGTTCTGACGCTGCTGGACTGACCGTCCGAGCGAAGCGATGCAGCAAGGTCAGTTCTAGCCTGCTCAGGGAAATTGAACTTTGTGAGAGGCACGGCTTCCTGTTGCCCGCCCCCGCCACCAAAGAGACTGAAGAGGCCTTTCCAGACCGGGCCCAGGAAAAGACTGGTGAGAATCTCACGGATCTGCCCCACGATGCTCGAGTTGCTTGTATTGAGTTGTTGGATCATGTTTGAGAGCACATCACCAACGGTAGAGGGGTTGGCTCCTGCTCGATCCTTGTTCGTTTCCTGGTTCATGTCATGATTCCTTTTCTATTGCCTGAATGGCGTTGATTGCGTCACAATCGACTGCGGGAAAGTCGAGGAAGCGGCTGGGCTCCATGAGGCGGCACCAGCGTTCGAGTGTGATCCAGTAAGCAGCATCACCATCGAGTACGCTCTCCGGACACTGAAAGAAGACTTCACTTTTCCCTGCCCAAATTGGCGTATCCGAAGGCTTGCAATCCAAGAAGCCGCACGCTCTGGCGGTTTCAAGTCCGCGGTCCCTACATGAGCCGCACTCCCACCGGGACCCGGAGGAGAGGTATTGGAAGGCGGCTGCTAATTTTTTCGTCGCTGCCCGGAAAGCGATATTTCATCGCTTACGCTCGTGAGCACTTCAACACAAAGTTCTGTTGGGGCCATTCGCAAGAGCCATTCGATTTCATCGATGCCAGCCGGCTTGAAATCGACACTGGTGCCCATTGCGATCAGGCACTTTTGAAGGAGGCGATGGCTGAGTTCCAGTTCGAGTTCGGCGAGCAACAATCGCTCTTGAGTATCAGGACTCGATGCGGCACTAAGGAACTTTACACGTTGCATCAGTTCATGATTTTCAGCCAGGAAGACCATGCGTTGTGACAGCGACAGTCGCTTGACAATAAAGCGGAAGCCCGGCGTCGAAGCTGAGTCGAACTCCCGCTCGTACTAGAGAACCGGGAAGAGCACTGACGGCAAGTAAATTGCAAACATCGAGCCGGGTTGATTGCCCATCTGAAGCATGACCGGAACCGGCTCATTGTTAACAGCCTTTGTGTACAGGGCCTGGCTCAGTTCGTCGTTTCGTTCAAAGATCGTGAGATCGAGAGAGACTTTGCGACGGCCCAGGACAAAGGCTTTGGTTGAGAAGCATCCGAACTCATCTGTGCGTGGCTCGATATTATTATCGACACGAAGTTCGGCCTGGGTCAGTGTACAAAGCCGAGCTGCGGGAACACCGATGAAAGCTTGTCCAAGGTGACCGGCAATAGGGGAATTTTCAAGGGCCGAGGTGTTCGTAGGCACTTCAGGAAACTGAAACTCAGAACCACCGATGCCGCTTACATTATCGTAAAGATTTCTCGCATAACCCTTAGCTGAAATCTCAAGGAAGTCGTTGTTGATGCTGACCTTGAGAATATCGGTGACAGCGCCGGTTACGAATCGCTGAATTGCCTGGGCAGGTGCCCACGAATCGAGAATGGACATTGGATTGACGCTTTCTCCCAGTGACAGGTTGGCGCAGCCATCGAGCTGAGAACCTGAGGTCAGTTGGACGGAGAAAGCAGCATTGATGGTGAAATCGCGGGGCCCGGAAACGGATTCAATGAAGCGAATTTCTGACCCGAACGATAGCCCCATCCCAACATGAAGGAGAGCATCATCCTGAAGGGTAATCGAAGTAGCTGCACTGGATTGCACTGTCAAAGAAGAAGAAATCTGTGCGCTTTGGCAAAGACCACTCTCGAGAATCGGCGCGATCGACGGTTTGGAGTTTCCCCCGGCCCAGCCAGTTCCATAACTTTCAAGATTGAACTCGATAAGTTCGCGTTGAGGACCCATCACTGGGGATTCTGAACGAAATCCAGTTTTGTCTCTTCGATAGAGCTGCTTTCGATTGCTCGAAAGTTCGAATGAAGTGATCGGGGCGATTTCCGCCTCAGACATGTTGTTAAGAGTTGGCGAATCGATTTCTGACTTGATAAAAATTCGATTCGATAAAGATGCAATGTATTCGTTAGCCATGGTTATTCCTGCCAAAGATGAATTTCAATTGAGATCGTGGCATTCTGCACGAAGTTGAGGCCGCCCTTGGAGATGGGCGAAATATCGACATCGAAGCCGCCAGCATAGTAAACGCCTCTGCTCCAGAGCCCCTGGTTGCGGTTGAGCACATCGCAGAGAGCATCGACGTAATCGCTTGTGAGGCCCTGCAGCGAATCAGCCCGTTCGTGAGTTGATGACAACTCAAGCTGAAGAGTCGCGAGGGCTGTAAATTCAGCCAGTTTTTCTTTCTGGCCCCGATGAAGTTTGACCAGAGAGACAGAGATTTTCGGGTTGCGGTTTGCTGGAATACGCTCCGTCATTTTCTGATTCCAGTGGTCGGTGTCGACCTGGAACCGGGCCTCTTTTGCCAGTTCTCCGCGAATTTCCTGAATAGCCTCGACACTTACTTTGAGGCCAGACTCACCTGAGAGCATGTTTTGAGCGGCTGCGACCGCTTTGCTTGACAAGTTCATGGAACCTACCTCCACAACTCAGTGGAGTAGCGTACAAAACGATCCGGGAGCTGAGAAAGCTTGTTCATCTCTTCAGCGTTGATCGATGGCAAATCTTGAGTTATCAGATATGACGTACCGGCTTGAATCGGAGTAGTGGTTGAACTAAAGAGTGGTTCTGAGGAGTCGCCAAGATAGAGACGCCAACCGGCAACGCGCGCTGGCAGGGTATCGACGCTCAGCTCGATTGACTCACCGGAAGACATATCGAGGACAAACTCCGAACTTGGAGCACCAAATGCTCCATCAATGTCCTCAAAGCGGATGCGTCCACGGAGGATTCGATGAGTACTCGTCCCAGGCATGGAAACGATTAGCGGCAGTGGAGCCTTT
>JAPKYY010000096.1:3355-7565 GCA_026394095.1 Acidobacteriota bacterium
GTATTGGCTGGTTCACAATTCCAAGGCCGGTTTCGAAGAGCTGTTCCTTTGCGGCCTCGGCCTTGATTTCGAAAAAGCGCGATTGCTCTCTGTGGAGTGTGCTGTTTTGAAGAGAAGCCAGGTCGATATAGAAGAGACTCAGCGTCAACATGCTGTGCCAGCGTGAGAGCGCCTCTGTAACTACGACTTTGTCCAGGCACTGGCGAGCTGCGCTTTCGCTCAAGCCACTATGGCGAAGCAAAAAGCTCGTGACCTGCGTTTCAATTTCATTTTGAGCGAGGCGAGACTTGGCCTCGATGGATGTTGATTCCTGTTCGGAGAGAATGGACAATTTTGAGTCGTAGGCCATCCATTCCGCCAAACAGCTGATGGGTTGGTCTTTGAGTAGGGCCATGATCTTTTGCTCTATTTCGTGGATTGAGAATTGAAAAGGGCCGGCGCCCCAGAAGAAGCCCGGCCCTTTCGTTTTGTCAGTTCAAACCGACTAGCTGCGCACCTGAACAGCGTGGCTGTTGCGGAGAACACCTGCGCCATAAAGGATGTCGACAGTGAATTGCTGCGACAAAGTGTCCGGCTGGTAGCTCATGACCACGCGCACGCCGAAATTGCCGAGTTCGGCATATTCTGCGATGGCACCGGTGCCAGGAAGAGGCTGAGGCAGACGGCGAACGGCCAGACCAAGAGCGTTCTTGGCGAAGGCAAGGTTGTAGGTCGTCAGCGGAGTTCCGCTCTTGCGAACAAACTGTGAACGGAAAACGTAGAAATCCTTCAGGCGCCCGATGTTGCCATCGATCAATGCCTTGAGACCAGCTTCACCAGCCTTGGCATATTCACTGAAACGAGGATTCTGACGAAGTGCCGAATAACCAGCAGCATCTACGACCAGGTACTTTTGCATGCTTGCTGGAACCTTCGCGTTGAAGAGGGCAGTCTCAGCGTCGTCGACAATCTGTTCAGTCAACGGAGTAGCGGCAGCACCCAGTGGGCTGTTTGAAGTGAATGAAGTAGCCAGATTCAAAAGGTCGGTTTCAACCTTTTCAGCAAGGGCTACAATTGCAGGCTCCATGTACAGCTTCAGAAGATCAGGGACGGCAACGATCTTGGTTACGTCGGGGATCTGAAAGGTAGCTTCAGCATGAGTATTCAGCACAATCTGTGCATTGCCGAGATTGGGGTTCTGAGTGATTACCGAACCGCCGTCAGCGATGTTGTTTGCGACGAGCGAGGGAGGAACGGGTACGTTCACCGTATCGCCAGCCTTTGCCAGAGTAGGCTCGAAATCGCGATTGACAAGATTGCCCATCACGAGGTTGCCCATCAGGGCAGGCAGCGCATCAGCTGCAACAAGTTTCACAATCGCATTAGCGAGATTCGCAGAAGTAATAGAAGGCATGTGTATTCCTTTTTGAGTTTTGTTATTCGACCATCAGGCCAGCTACGCGCGCAATTTCTTTGCGCACTCGGGCCAAGTCTTCTTTGCTCATTCCAGGCCTGATTGAATCGAGATCAATACCTGGTGAGCTTTGGGCACTGCGGCCGCCCGAAGACGTTCCGCTGCCGCCCAAATTTCGTGCTGGGAGAAGTTCTGGATTTTCGTCCACGAACTTACGCAAGAATTCCTGCACTGGCACATTTCCGTCTGCGCCACGACCATGCAGGGATCCATCACTCTCCCGATGAATGTCGTCTTTTACCGCCTTGAAAGCGAGGTCTACTTTAGCCACGCCCAGGCGTTGAAGTTCATTGCGAATCAGGGATTCGCGTTCCATGGATTCGGCCTTGGCCTTGGTGCGACGGTTTTCGTCTACCAATTCATTGAGGCGCTTTTCCATCGATTCCCGCTTGCGGCGTTCTTCCTCGAGTTCAGCCTTGTAGGCCGGTTCCGTTCGTTTCGACTGAACGTTGTGATATTCCTCAAACACCTCATGAACCAGTTTTTTCAGGTCCCCAGCAGTGTTTTGCGATTCTGATTCTGGATTTGAATTCATTTCGCATCTCCTTTGTCGATCTGTTCTTCGATCTCAGCGGCAATGCTCTCTTTAGTGGTTTCATTGATATCCGCAAGAAATTTGAAAGCCAACTTTTTGAAGGCCTGCTTGCGGAAAGTCTTTGAGTCGATGCCAAGATTCAGAAGCTTTTGCGCCTCATCGAGCTCCTCATTGAATTCCCCGACCTCGAATTCATCGAGACCGGAAACGGAAATTCGGAGGTCATCTTTGCGGACACGGACGAGTGTCTGCAAAAGTCGTTTCAGGGTGTCCTTGACGGTGTCACCATAGGCCCGGAGCACTTCCTGAGTAATTTGGTAGTCCGCTCGTTTGCTATTCCCACTCACCTGGGCAGACCCGGAGAGCCAACTCCTCGATTGGCCCATGAGATAGCATGTGCGGTAAATTTCTTCCTGGAGGCGAGCCAAATTCTCCATGGCGATTCGGTATACGTTGCCTTCTGGCTCGGTCCAACCGAATTTGTCTTCCGGGTCGAGATGGATGTAGTAGGACTCACCAAGGATGGCCGACCAATCCTTCTTGCTGTAAATGACTGGAGTGGCATAAAGCGCCATGCCGAGTGACCAGGATAAAGAATTGGACTTGTTGTAGTGCTCAAGTTGAAGATGTGCGGCCTTGTTCATGAGCCACAGACCATCGGTTAGAGTGATGTCGAAAACAGGGAGCCTCAACTCTGAAGAACAAGAGTGCAAACCTTTTTCGACGAGTCGAATGGCCTTGTCGCCAGATGGATCTTCCTCGACTATGAAAAATTCAGTTTCGGTGTAGATCAGGTATCGTGAGGGGTCATGATTGAAATCGAATGAGCTGGCAGATTTTGCCCCCTGCAACCTCACTACCAGCAGGGTCAGCTTGCCTTCGAGCGAGTATTCCCAGTTGACAACATCTGTCGGATGGATGGCAGTCAAATAGCCTTTGTCGACGCCCAGTGCCTCTTCCTCAAGGCGGCTGTTGAGACTGGTCTCGCGCTTGGGAAATTCAAGTGCAATAAACGACTTCCCGAAGATCAGTGCATCGATAAAGCGTTTACGAAGGAAATCTGTGATGGTCGACCCGTTGCGATCGCAATCTTCAAAAAACTCGAAATAGTACTTGCTGCTGCGACGGTTTGTATCTTCAACAGTAAGAATCGGTTCTCTGCGAAATAGCGTGGAGGCAAACCAATCGATAATTGACCCCATATAGTTTTCATAGAAGGCCCGGCTTACTCTCTCCTGGTAAACCTCGGCGGGTTCACGATGCCGCCGATACAAATAGCTGCTGGCTTTTGACTTCATTTGTGCGCCGCCTGAGTAGAGGTCGCGGTACATCTCAAGGCTGGCAAGCCATGCCCTATAGTCTGGATGCGGCTGGATCGCATCGGTAATTTGCGTCAAGTTCATTTCTTCTCGAATACGAAACAGGCGCTTCGTAACTTTCTGTTAGTTCAATGTCTTCAGGGCACTTACCCCACACAGAGATTAGTCATGCGCGTGTTCAAGGAAATTTCAGATTGGCTGATTTCTGTTGAAAAGAAAGGAGATATAGATTGAAAATTGTTGTGAACGACTTTGGGCGGCTTGTTGAGAATTGACTTCGCCGAATGAATTCGGGCTTGAGAGAGGAATCAGGATCAGAGGAACTCAATTCTCAACAGAAAGCACCGGTAATCCTACCGGGAGCCTGCAATGTGGCGATTTTCCGGGCTTCCTGAAGAGTTGTCAGCGACAATAGAGGTGAGTATGCCATTCGATTCAATTGAATCCGCAATCGCGGATTTTCGTGCCGGGAAAATGGTTGTAATTGTGGACGACGAAGACCGTGAAAATGAGGGCGACCTCACTCTTGCGGCGGACGCAGTGACCCCAGACTTGATCAATTTTATGGCCGTTCATGGCCGCGGTCTGGTTTGTTTGGCGATGGCTCCCGAGCTTTGCGACCAATTGAACTTGCCGTTAATGTCCCGGATCAATACATCAAACTTTGGGACGGCGTTTACAGAATCGATTGACGCCAAGTTGGGGGTAAGCACCGGGATCAGCGCTGCAGATCGATCGCACACGATACAGGTTTGCGTAGCAGACGGAACTCGCCCAGATGATCTGGCGCGCCCCGGACATGTCTTCCCGCTTCGAGCTCAGAGTGGTGGTGTTCTGGTTAGAGCTGGTCAGACTGAGGCGGCAGTCGATCTGGCAAAGCTGGCAGGAAGGAAGCCAGCGGGC
>JAPKYY010000973.1 GCA_026394095.1 Acidobacteriota bacterium
CTAGAATGCCTTGGCTACACGGAATGCGTAAGGGTCTGCGCCTGCCTCAATCGTGCCGTCGGGGAGAATACGAATCATTGTTGGCGCAGCACCAGAGGAGAACCGCGAACGGAACTCAACGCGGTGGCCGCGGTTCTTAAGGCCCAATGCAACGGGCCGTCCAAAGCGTTCATCCACGAGCAGACTGCCTGGATTCATCGCGTGGTTATCAAAGCTGGAAACCAGATGCCGTGACTGGAATCGAGGCGCGGCAACTGCCTGCTGCGCATCCATGCCGAACTCAGCCACGTTCAGAAACATCTGCACGAGGCTTTGATCCTGATTGTCGCCGCCAGGGGTCGACATCACCATCGAGGGCTTGCCGTCCTTGAGGATCAGCGAAGGCGTAAGAGTGACGCGCGGACGCTTGCCGGGAGCAACATCATTCGGGTGCCCACCAATCAGATAGAAGCTCTGGGCACGCTGCGTGAGCGGGATCCCAGTGTCGCCGACGATAACGCTGGGCAGGGCTGCGCCACTTGGGGTTGCGCTGAAGAGAATGCCGTCTTTATCGATTGCATTCACTGAGGTCGTATCGCCATACATGAGCGCGTCGTCGATCTGCCGGCGAACCAGCTCCTCCTGCGAAGGATGCGTGCCGTTGGCGTTCTTCACTTTCCCCGGACGAAAATCGAGACTGGCCATTTCGCCGATCTGCTTGAAGCGGTCTTTTGCGTATTCTTTCGAGAGCAATTCATCAGAAGGCACCTTTGTGAAGTTCGGATCACCGTAGTAGGCATCGCGATCAGCATAGGCAAGCTTCATGGCTTCGGTAAGGTTATGGATGTATTCTTCCGAGCCGAAGCCCATCTTGGCGACATCCATGTTCTCAACCAGGTTCAGCAGTTCAATCGAAGCCGGGCCCTGCGTATAGAAGCCAGGCTTGTAGATCGTGTAGTTCTTGTAGGTGCCGCCAAGAGATGGCTCGGGCTTGAGACGAAAAGTCGAAAGATCCTCGTAGCGGATCAGGCCGCCATTGTCGCGAGAGAAGGCATCAATTTTGCGGGCGAGTTCACCGCGATAGAAGTAGTCACGTACGGCGTCGATGCCGGCAGTGCGAGGCTTCTTGAGTGCGGCAGCACGTTGTTCTGCGGCCACCATCGCACGCAGAGTCCTGGCCAGTGCGGGCTGCTTGAAGGTTTCACCGGGGCGCGGAAGTTTCCCATCCGGCATGAAGTAGGCCTTCGATGTGGGCCAACGGTCAAAGAAGGGGCGAGAGTAACGAACGACAGCCGCGCGCATGTCGTCCACCACCTGTTCGTCGGCGAGATCGAGGGCCGGAGTGATTACCTGCTCAAAGCTGAGGGTGCCAAATTCACGCAATGCTACCAGGCCCGCTTCCACCATGCCAGGCACGATCGCCGGCAGCAAACCCGTTACCGGCAAGTAGCGAGGAAGGCCGTTCGGTTCGTTCGAATCGACTTCAAGCGGCTCGAGTTGGTGCTTCTTGAAATACTCGGGAGTACCGAGTTTGGGCATAGTGCCAACGCCGCTGATCGTGAAGACTTTGCCGTCTTTAGTTCGAATCAGAATCGGGGCTTCACCGCCAAAGCCAAAGTGAGAGTACTCGGCAACTGCCGCAGCGAACATCGTCGCCACACCCGCATCGACGGCATTGCCGCCCATCTTGAAGATGCGCATTCCCGCATCGACTGCGGCCACGGTGCCACCGGCCACCGCGCCGTTCTTGCCACGAACAGGCTCTCGAGGAATCAGCGGATCGCTGGGAGAACGTTTGACCGGTGGTTGGGCTTGTCCGCAGGAGAGGAGCAAACCGAAAAGGGTAACGATTGCAATTGGCCGCCGCATGGCTGTGATTGTAGCGCCGTTCATATAATGATGGAGTTATGGATCAGGACGTGACACCGAAGGAAACGTTACCCGAAAACGTGGAACCACTCCCGGAAGACCAGCCGATGCTCTACTGCCCCGTGTGCAGTCTGCGCCTCGAACAGCGTAAATGCAAGCTCTTCTGCACACAGTGCGGTTACTACATGTCCTGCGCAGACTACTATTGAGGATTTTCTTTTCATGAACGAATTTGCTAATGCTTGGCGACGCTGCACGGGCATCGTCATGGTTGCGGCTGCACTCGGTGCCGCTGAAATCAATTTGACAGAAGAAGGCCGCCGCTGGTGGGCTCACGTCGAAATGATGGCTAAAGACGAGTTGAAGGGGCGCGATATCGGTAGCGAAGGCTATGAAATCGCCGCTAAATATGTCGCTTCTGAATTTGAGAAAGTAGGGCTGCGTCCCGGCGGCACCCCGTCAAGCTACATGCAGAAAGTTCGCTTTCTCACCAGGCGGATTGATGAGTCGAAGTCGAGCCTCGCGATCATTCGAGATGGCAAAGAAGAAAAGTTGACCCTAGGCGAGCATGCCAACATCGGAATCCGCAATGCACCGGCACCCAGGGTAGAAGCAGAGATGGTCTTCGTCGGCTATGGCACGAAGATCCCCGAACATAACTATGACGACCTCAAGGGTGTCGACCTGAAGGGCAAGATTGCAATCTTCATCACCGGACAACCTGCAGGAATTCCGGGTGCACTGGTCAGTCATTACCAGAGTGCAAGCGAGAGAGCCAAGGCCCTGATCGAAGCGGGTGCTATCGGCACCGCGACAATCGGCAACCCGCGCACTAGCGATATTCCCTGGTCGCGCTCAACACTCGCCCGGCTGATGCCCAGCATGTCGATTGATGAAAAATCGCCAGCAAAAGATAGCCTGAAGTTAAGCCTCACAATTAATGCGGCGCATGCGGCTAAGTTCTTCGCCGGCAGTGGCCACACGATTGAAGAGATCTTTCAGCTTGCCAACGATCGCAAGCCTCTGCCGAATTTCCCGCTAACAGGAAAACTAATGGCGAGGGCTGCCTACATTCAGTCCAAAGTGGGTAGCGAGAATGTGATTGGCATTCGCGAAGGTAGCGACCCAACACTCAAAAATGAGTTCATCGTGGTTACCGCACATCTGGATCATCTTGGCGTCAATGAGAAGCTGCCTGGCGACAAGATCTACAACGGGGCTATGGATAACGCCAGTGGCGTGGCGAGTCTGATCGAAGCCGCGCGACACCTGAAAGAAGGGAACATCGACCTCAAACGCAGCGTAGCCTTCATCGCTCTCACAGGCGAGGAGAAAGGCTTGCTCGGCTCTACCTGGTACGCGCAACATCCCGTCTTTGGTAAAGAAAAGAAGGCAAAGGTTGTAGGCAATCTGAACATGGACATGTATCTGCCGCTCTTCCCGCTGAAGGCCCTCGTGATTCTTGGCGTCGATGAATCCACGCTCGGCGATCTTGCCCGCAAGGGTGCCGAGGAAGCCGGCATTGAAGTCTGGGCCGATCCTGCGCCCGAGCGCAACAGTTTCGTGCGCAGTGATCAATACAGTTTTATCCGCAACGGCACACCTGCGCTGGCCTTCAAGTTCGGCTACAAAAAGGGGACACCGGAAGAAAAGATGATTCAAACCTGGTTGCGTGAGCGCTATCATGCACCTGGCGATGATCTCGATCAGCCGCTCGACAAGGATGCCGCTGCCAAGTACAACCGTGTGCTGGCTTCGATGATCCGTTCTGCGGCAAATACAAATGAAGTTCCGAAATGGAAGGATGCGAGCTTTTTCAAACGCTTCGCGAAAAACTAGTTGGCAAATTACGTAGTTGTACTCAGTGCGAATGAGGATGAAAAAGACATCCTCATCGCCAACCTTTTCGAAGCCGGTACCACCGGCATTTCGGAAACAGAAGAGCCCGATGGGCAGTGGGTCCTCCGCGCCAGCTTCGACACCAAAGAAGCCGCCAGTGGCTTTGGTGTTGAAGTGGAAGTGGATGACACAGACTGGGTCACCATCAGCCATCTGGTCTGGAAGAGCCGTCTGGTGGGCGAGCATTTCTTCTTTACGCCTTCCTGGAGCGAAGAACCCACGCCTCCCGGACGCTGGCGAATTCACTACCAGGATGGCGCGGCATGCGGAAGTGGCGAGCACCCGTCGACGAGGCAGTGTCTGGTGGCCATCGAAGAATATCTGACACCAGGCATGCGCATGCTTGATCTCGGCTGCGGCGCAGGGCTGCTTTCTCTGGGCGCAAAGATGCTGGGTGCGGGCTTCATTGTCGGCGTAGATGTCGAGACGGACAGTTGCCATCTCACGCGCGATTTGAGTGGTGTCCCGGTAGTGCAAGGCATGCCCGATTGTCTTGCAGGTGAAAAGTTTGACCTCGTGGCAGCCAATATCAGCGCGACAGTTCTAGTAAATTTTGCCGACGAAATCATCCGCGCAGCCAAGCCTGGCGGACGTGTTGTGCTGGCCGGCTTTGGTGTAGAAGAGGCGAACCTGGTGAAGCAGGTCTTCGGCCTCGGCACCCTGAGCGAGCGAACCGAAGGCGAATGGAGTTGTGTCGTGCTCGACCTGCCCTTAAACTAGTAAAGGTACGTGCACCCGTAGCTCAGGTGGATAGAGCATTTGCCTTCTAAGCAAAGGGTCACAGGTTCGAGTCCTGTCGGGTGCACCATAATAAAACTCATGTTCCTTCCACTTCTACTTCTTCTCTAGTCATCCAGCCTTTTTGAGGGCAAAACCCTGTAGGGTTGGGTAAACGTAGGTGGCGCGAATTTTCGCGTCGAGAACGGAGCGATCACGGTCGACAAAGGCCCTGCCGGCTGGCTTCGTACTGAGACCACCTACAAGGACTACGAACTGAAGCTGGAATACAAGACCACAGCCGATGGCAACAGCGGCATTTTCCTGCGCAGCGATGCCACAGGCAAGCCGCATGAAACCGGCTACGAGTTGCAGATCTTCGACGACCGCAAGGACTTCAAGACCGGCTCAATCGTTGGCATTGCCGAAGCAACGGAAACGAAAATAAAGCCCAATGAGTGGAACACCTTCGAGGTGACACACCTTGGGCCTAAAATCACCGTCAAGCACAACGGCAAAAAAGTACTGGAAACATCCGACAAACGCAGTCTCAGCGGCTTCATCGGCTTGCAGTTTAATCCTGGCAAGCCGATTTCCTTCCGCAAGATCAGCCTTAAAGAACTCGTGCCCTAGGGCAGGTATTTCTTCAGATCTGGATTCACCAGAGCCTGAATTTCGGGCTGATCGACATTGCTTGCCATCACAAGCTTCGGTTCAAGATTGTTGATCTTTGTGACGGGCTTGCCACCAAGATGCGCCACAGCGGCCATGACACTCTCGTAGCCCATCTTGAAGGGCTGCTGCACTACAAGCGAATCGATAACTCCCTTGCGCAGATCCTCGATCAGTGGAGCAGAAGAATCAAAGCCCACCATCTTGATCTTTGAATTCGTGCGTCCCCGCAACGCCTGTGCGGCACCGGCAGCGCTGGACTCGTTCGAAGCAAAAAGACCATTTGTGTTCGGATGTGCCGTCAGCATATTCTCGGTAACTGAAAGGCTCTTGGCGTAATCAGCCATGCCAAAGCGTTTGTCGGCAATCTTGATCTCGGGAAATTTCTTTGCGATCGTTTCTTCAAAGCCGCTCTCGCGGGCCATGGTAGACCCGGCACCAGGCTGCACTGCAACGATCACAACTTCGCCCTTGCCGCCAAGAATTTCACCCATACGCTCGGCGGCCAATGCACCAGCGGCATAGTTGTCGGTAGCAATCTGGCTGATGAACTTGTCAGTGTCCACGGCTGAGTCAAAGATCACGACCGGGATCTTCTGGGCAGCCGCTCGCTCCACCACGCTAACCATGGCTTTCTTGTCGATCGGTGCAAGACAAATCGCATCCACTCGCCGGTTGATCATCGAATCGACAATCTGCAACTGGCCGTTGAAATCGGTCTCGCTCGCGGGGCCATTCCAGGAGATCTCAACACCAGTTTCACGCGAAGCAAGAATCGCACCGGCCTGAACGCTCTGCCAGAAAAGGTGGGCGCGGCCCTTCGGCACGACGCCGATGACACGCTTTTTCTCGCCGCCACAGCTGGCTTCAAACAAAAGGGTGGCGGCCCCAACTCCGAGGCCGCCCAATACTGTCCGTCTTGATTTCATTCCAATTCCTTACTTGGGAAATACCGTGGGTGGGACAAGCTTTGCCTGCCAGCCTTCGCCACTGAGAGCCTTCATAAACTCAACCAGATCCTTCTTGTCCTGTGCAGTCAGCTTAAGAGGCTTCATGCGTTCATCGAGGTTCTTGTTGGGGTTGCCGCCCTTGTCGTAATACTCAACAACATCTTCGAGCGTGGCAAGGCTGCCATCGTGCATGTAGGGTGCAGTGCGTGCGATCTCCCGCAAGGTCGGGGTCTTAAAGGCACCCCAATCTGCTGGATTCTTGGTCACTGCCATGCGGCCTTCGTCCGGGTTCGGCTTGTCGGTACCCACTCCAAGGTTGTGATAAGCGTTGGTCGTGAGATTCACGCCTTCATGGCACTGGTCACACTTTGCCTTGTTGAAATAAACATCAAAGCCGCGAATCTGGCTGGCAGTCATCGCCTTCTTGTTGCCCGCCTTGTAGCGGTCATAAGGAGAGTTGCCGCTCAGCACGGTGCGTTCATAAGTTGCGATGGCTTTGGTCACCTCATCAATGCCAAAATTCTCGCTACCGTACACCTGCTTGAATCGCGCGACGTAGCCAGGAATACCCTTCAGTGTCTTGACCACAATCTCGTGAGTATTGCCCATCTCAATTGGATTCTGCATCGGGCCGCCGGCCTGCTCTTCGAGACTCTTCGCACGGCCATCCCAGAACTGAGCCAGCGAGTAGGCGCGATTAAACACAGTAGGGGCGCTGCGGCCACCAGTCTGCCCCTTGATGCCGCTGCTCACCGGTTTGTTGTCGGTGAAGGCATTCTCGGGAGCATGGCAAGTGGCGCAAGCCACGGTGCCGTCGGCGCTAAGTCGCTTGTCGTAATAAAGCAAGCGGCCAAGTTCGCGCTTCTCAGCCGAGTAGGGGTTGTCTTTGGGAAACTGAATGGGCAGTAGGCCAAGCGGTACTTCGAGGGCCGGGTCTGCTGCGAAGATGGCAAAGGCTGGCGCAAGAAGCGCCAGCCGGGACAAGTTTGAGAAATTCATGCCAAACCTACTTCTTGGTAAAGCCATGAACGTAGATTGCTTTCACACCGTTGTGTGACCAAAGCGTTCCGTTCACTTCGACGATGTGGGCGGCATGATCGATAGCAGATGCGCGGAAGTCGGTCTGTCCGTCGCGACGCAGGTCATGCTCTTCGTCCATCAGCATATAAAGCGAGCCGTCCTTGGCAAGCAAGCCAATGGGCTGACCAGCCTTGAAGCACTTCTGCGCACAAGCGCGATGCTTGTCGCCATGCTTGCCAATCTGCATGTAACAGGAGAAGTCCAGAACTTCACCGGCGATCGTGATCGGCTTGGCCCCGGGATTGGGCTTTCCATCGACGGATGCGCCAAGGGTGGTGGCAGACCATTCTCCACCGGCCTTTACGGCTTCACCCAAAGTGGCGTGAGGCTTCTCATAAGTCCCGCCATCAGCAGCAACGGTCATCTGGGGTTGCAGAATTGTGGAGCCCCCCTTTTTCGGGGTCTGTGCTACCAGCATCGTACCGAGCAGGCAAACGCCAAGTCCTGCGATTGCGCCCATCCAATTTTTCTTCATATTCATTTCTCCTATAAATCGAAATCTTAGCCGCGTGTAGATGCGGCTGGAATCTTGTTCAACAGATCTTCCATTTCGGCGCGGCTTTCGCTGCCGATCGTAAAGCAATCTGTCAGGCCCTGGGCCAAATGCCATTGAATGGCTTCATCGGCCTTGGTACGGAGCTTGCCAGCACCAAGCACCTTCATGCCAATGATGCCTTTGCCCGCAGCCTTCATCTCTTTGAGTACTGCGGTGACAACTTCCGGCTTGTCATCCATCGCAACACCAGCCGGGTTATAGCGGGCCAGATCCACTTCTACCCAGGGGCTTTTGGCTGCTGTCTTGAGCGCACCCAGCGTGTGGCAGCTTGTGCCTTTGGTGCGGATAATGCCTTTTTCTTTTGCTTCGCTCAACACATCCATCGCACCCTTCATCCGCACATCCCAGTCGCTGTCCATCATGCAGTGCAGCAGTACGATGTCGATGTAGTCGGTACCGATTTCACGGCGGAAGCGGTCGAGGTCTGCACGCATATCGGCGGCGGTGAGAGCGCGCGATTTCGACATGATCGTTACCTTGTCGCGCGAGACAGTCTTCAATGCTTCTTTGAGGTGTGGATGGCTGCCATACTGGTCAGCGGAATCCCAAAAGAATACACCCTGGTCGTAAGCTGCACGGAACAATTCCGATACACCCTTGAA
>JAPKYY010000732.1 GCA_026394095.1 Acidobacteriota bacterium
TTCAACGGGGCCGCCAGACCTGTAAACGGCATGGCCACCGGTAGCCCGAAGCTCACCGATTCGTTGAAATTCACTACAAACAGTTGGTCTGCCGGGTTACTGAATTCAAGAAACTTAAGCGCGGCTGCGATCACATTCTCCAGCTTTCGATTCATGCTCCCGCTGTGGTCGATGACCAGTCCAACAGTCACCGGAAGATCCTCGCGCCGAAACAGGCGAAGCGTCTGCGCAACGCCGTCCTCGAGAACACTAAACTCTTTGGCACCAAGATCGGGAACAAGCCTCCCGCCCCGGTCGCGCACCGTCGCATTCAAAACCACCAGGTCCACATTTACAGAAATTTGAAATGGATCCTGAGTCCATTTACCCGTTTCGTTGCTAATCATCAATGGCATTAGAAACAACAATGCAAGCGTTTTCATATTGCCTCGATATCTCGATATTCCGGCTGCCACATTGCTTCCTGAACTTTTTCGACGATGTCACCCAACAGGGTTCCAGCAAGCGCTTCGGCCTCAGCGGTTTCTACAACTGAGACTGCAACGGTTAGCGAAACTGTGCGGAGATCATCCATCTGCGGCAGCAGCGACGATCCTGGTTGACGCACCGATACCAGGCTCGATACTGCACTCGACGCAGCCGCGATCATGGAATCGCTAATCAGGCTTGCTTTGGAAACGATAGTCCCTAGCGCCAGTCCTGGATAAAGCAACGTGGTCGTGATGTGCGCAATTACGTGTGTCAACCCCTTGTGTGTGACCGGTGGCGAAAAGTTGCGTGTCGCGATCAAACCGCGGCCATCCGTCCAGCTAATCAAATTACTCGGGATTGCCTCGGCTCTCGATAGCGGCGTTGATAGCGTGAAGATGATCGGCCGTGGAGTGTTCTCAGACATTTCCCGAACGATCGGCTCTGTAAATGAGTCCAACTCGCCAGACGCCCCGATTAACATCGTGGGCCTCACCCGGTGCACCACTTCGGCAAGCAGGATTCCCAGGTCTTGACCATCGGCGGCCTGACTCCGCTGCCAGCCTCTCGATTCCGAACTCGGACGAAAAAACCAGGAAGGGAAGTCTGATGAAGCGTCAGACCTTTCGCCCGTGATCAGACCTCGCTGGTCCAGACACCAGAACTGGGCCAGCGCATCGGCCCGAGAACTGCCCTCACGAATCATCGCAGCCAGAATTTGTCCTGCCGCTCCAATAGCAGAAGCCCCCGCGCCCGATATCACTATGCGTTGATTCCGCAAAGCTACACCAGAAACTCTTATCGCCGAGATTGCCGCCGCCAGTGTGATCGCACCTGTTCCCTGTAAGTCGTCGTTGAACATACGAATCTTGTCGCGGTATTGATCGAGGATTCGCTGCCCGTTGAGGGTCGAAAAATCCTCCCAAAGCAGAATGGCATGGGGAAAATGCTTG
Organism: Acidobacteriota bacterium; assembly: GCA_026394095.1. Lineage (GTDB taxonomy): Bacteria > Acidobacteriota > Terriglobia > Bryobacterales > Bryobacteraceae > Bryobacter. Next base: position 1,422 of record JAPKYY010000732.1, read on the forward strand.
GTCGCCGATTCCACGTATGCTGCAATAAATTGGTCATACCGGTCTCCTCGAACACGAGGGTGTCGATTGCCGACATACATCGGGTCTTCAAGCAACGATTGCTTGTTCGTCCCTGTGTCCAGCATCACCGGAATCACTCTCGCAGGATCAATCCCTGCCGCAGCCGTGTAAATCGCCAGCTTGCCGATTGCCACTTCAATCCCACCCACTCCTGCGTCGCCGATCCCGAGAATCTGCTCCGCATCGGTAGCGAGAAGCAGGTCGATATCATCTGTTCCAGCAACAACGTTTTCAAAGGCCTCCCGCATGGAGCCCATATGATCTATTGAAAGATACAGCCTATTTCTGGGGGAAGTAGTCCAGTCAGCCCTAAGGAACTTCGTTCAATTGCAGAAAATGCGGTGCCCTTGTTCAGTTTCGGCGAATTCAGAATGGCAGGGCCCCGTGCCGTTGTACGCACGAGTCCCTGCCCATTCCGCCGTGCTTTGATCTTGGGCGCCAGAAACGGTATTGGTTTCAGTCGCATGAGATTGAGCAGCTTTCAGTTAGAACGTTTTTGCAATAGCCCGCATGGTCAGGCCGCTCAACAGAGCCATGATCCCAAGCAGCGCGATCAACGGTAGATCGCTACCCGTCGCTGGCAACGCAACTCTGGCTGTCGAGGCTGCCACCTGCGGCTCGGTCACCTGCGGATCGGCCACAAGCTCTGCTGCCGGTGGTGGTGTGACCACCTCTGCAACCACAACGTCTTCGCCTGTTGGCTGGATGGCCATGATTGGTGCCCGCTTCAATTCAACTACTGCAGGCTCATATGCTGTCTTCGAAGGAGTTGAAACTTCAACCGGCAATTCCACTGGCGTATAGAGCACTGGAGTATTCGTCGACTTGGCCAAGGCAATCGCCCGTGACTTCGGATAAACGAATTCTTCACCCCAATTGCGGCCGGGGTAGAACCACGCACGCAATGCCTCTGGCTCTCCAGCGGCACGCTCGGCAAAAGTCATCACTGTTTTGTCGGTTGCCTTCAGGCGGTAATTCGGAATCGCAAGGATCGTTGCATAAATTTGCGTTTCCTCTTTGTTGAAGATCTGCACAATGTGTCGATCCGAGAGCGAATCCAGAATCTTGAATACATAGGTTCCGGCTGGCAGAACGCCCCAGCCGGCGGCATGAACTCCCGGAATTTCCACAGGCGCACTAAAAGTGACTACGGTTTTCCGGTTCCAGGCGTCTGCTTGGGCGGCGGATGGCATTAACGCGCACATCAACGCCAAACAACAAAGTGGCTTTACAGCCAAAGATAGTTTCATATCAATCATTTCTTTTCTAGCGGTTATGTCCCGCGATATTGCTTAGGCACTTTCAATGCCGAAGCTTCAAATTGGGGTTCAACCTTATGGGGCTGGCACGCGGAACTTGTTTGAGCCACCCGGCCAGGTCCAGTTCTTGACCATCAGGGGTCGCCTGACGGGATAACGTCAGCCGTTCATCGCGTCAGCCGGTACGTGCTCACACCGCCCCATAGGCCGGTGACTTGCAAAAGCCACACGCAGACGACAACAACGACAAACACGTTCAGGATCGATTTGATGCTCGAAGCCATCGGGATATAGCGATTGATCAGATAAAGTCCAACGCCGAAAATGATCAGCATGAATACAACGTTTAGTAAAGGCAATTTGATTCTCCTGACCCTTCAGCCAAGCAATTGCCAGACCAAACTCGCGCAATTCGTGACGATTCGAATCGAAAGGTGTTATGGTTGGGCTGACTGTAGTTGTTGTCGGCTCCTGACCGGGAATGGGGGTTGCAATAGCGAAAGGGGAGTCTGCCATGAGTACAGCTGTTGGTCCAAAGCGCGATACCCAATGGCTTCAAGAGTTCGGTCAATCGGAGCTGGAACAACTCATCCGGGCAATCGTTTTTCATCCTTCCGTGCCCGTCCTGATTGCTGATGAAGCCGGGCACTATAAAGAGGCAAGCGCTGGAGTGGCCCGCATTTTCGGTGTGCCCAGAGCGAAACTCCTCGGCCAGCGAATCTCCGGCTCAACTGAACCACCGCTGCAGCCTGAACTCAGCCAGATCTGGAACCAATTCCGTTCTACCGGCAACCAGGAAGGCACTGTCTCTTTGGCCTTGCAAACGGGGGATCATCGCGATCTCGATTTTTCTGCTCGAGCCAATGTTCTTCCCTCACGGCATGTATTGGCTTTCAGTGAAGGCGGCATCCCTTCCTGGGTGCGGGATTTCGCAATCTGTCTACTCGATACTCAAGGTGCAATTTACGCCTGGTACGAAGGGGCAACTCGCATCTACGGTTATGAAGCTTTCGATGCTGTAAATCGCCATATCTCCCTGCTATACGAAGATTCAGAAGCCGCCGTAAATCAGCTCAAACAGGAATTTCAACGGGCAGAATCTTCAGGCCACATCGGTTCTGAGGGTTGGCAAGTCAGGCGCGACGGTTCACGATTTTGGGCCAACACGATCTTGATGGCCTTGCGCGACTCCGAGGGTGGTCTGCAGGGTTTTGCCAGGGTGGTTAGAGACTTCACAGACCGGCACAACCGCGACGAGAAATTGCGCCAAACTCGCGGGCCTATTCGCCCTCCCGCCAGTCGCTCCTCCATCATCGGGGTGATGTCAGGACAGCTCGATCATCTTTCAGAGGTCAACGATGCCTTCCTGCTCAGCGTCGGCTATAGCCGGACCGACTGGGAAGAGGGCTCAATGAATTTGCTCGACATAACTCCCACCGAATTTGATCCGGTCGTGGAACTCGCGCACGAAGAATTGCTGCAATTTGGCTCTTGCACGCCCTATGAAAAGGAACTACTGCATAAGGACGGCACCAGGGTCCCTGTCCTCGTTTCCACTGCCTTGTTGCAGCTTTCCCCTTTCCGCTGGATCAGCTTCATCCAGGATCTTCGCCCGCGAGACCGCTACGAAAGCCTCACTGGCCATGAGATCGAACTCAAGCATGACTTCGTCGAAATTGTTGGAACCAGTCTTCCCCTGCGACGGGTCCAGGAGCAAATTGAAGTTGTTGCGCCGACCGATGCCACTGTTCTCGTCCTCGGAGAAACTGGCACCGGTAAAGAGCTTGTTGCAAGAGCGATCCACCGCATGAGCCCGCGAAACAAAATGCCCTTCGTCACCCTCAATTGCGCTGCCATCCCTACTGGTTTGCTCGAGAGTGAACTCTTCGGATATGAGCGCGGCGCATTTACAGGTGCTCTCTCTCAAAAGATCGGGCGCTTTGAAATGGCTCATCGCGGAACCCTCTTCCTCGACGAGGTGGGCGATATCCCGATCGACTTGCAACCCAAACTCTTGCGCGCCCTCCAGGAGAAATGCTTTGAGCGCCTCGGCGGTACAAAAACGATTCCGATCGACGTCAGGCTCGTCGCTGCCACCAATCGCAATCTCACCCAAATGATGAGCGAAAAGCTCTTTCGAAGCGATCTCTATTACCGGCTCAAGGTCTTCCCCATCACAACCCCACCCTTGCGTGACAGGCCAGAAGATATCCCGGTCTTGGTCAGGCACTTCACAACGAAATACAGTCAGAAAATGGGCCGCACCATTGAAAAAATTCCAACTGAAACAATGAAGGCTTTTGTTGAATGGTCTTGGCCCGGCAACGTGCGCGAGCTCGAAAACTTTGTCGAGCGCGCGGTTATCCTTACCACCGGAAACAGCCTCAGAGCCCCGATCAAGGAAATCCGCGAAGATAGTGATTCCCAAAGCCCGGCAGGAACGATGGAGCAGGTAGAAAGAGACCACATCCTTCGAGTCCTTCGAGAGAACAAGGGTGTAGTGAGCGCAGCCGCAACCCGGCTCGGTATGCCCAGAACAACCTTGAACGCGATGATGAAAAAATTATCCATCTCTCGAAGAGATCTCTGACTTCAACTCGTCAAGTGACCATCGGCGGTCACTACTGGGCTCTGGATTGAGCGAATGTAGCTGAAACTGGAACTTGAATTTTCTCTCTCAGCCGGCGTCGAATTCGCATCAGCCGCACACGAACTGAAGTAGGGCAGACTTTTTCTTTTTCTGCTATCTCTCCCGTCGAATAGCCTTCCAGGTAATACATCGTAAGCATCCGCGAATCCAGCTCCGAACAGCTTCCGATCATCGTACCGGCGTCAACCATACTCAAGGATCTGGTTGGCGCAGCCAGATCTTCCAACTGCAGAAAACGTTTCTCTAATCGAATTACGCTTCGATAAAGGTTGCGCGCAATGGCATTTACCCAAGCCCCTACAAGCTCAGGGCAAAGCAACTGTTTCCGGCATTGCCAACCCCGAGCCCAGGCTGCCTGAGCTACCTCTTCAGCCGTTTCGGCATTAGCACCCAGATAGCGTACTGAACGTAATGTAACTGTGAATCCTTTCTTGTACGCACTTGCAAAATGTGATTCATCCAGACTCGCCGTCATCGGGGCACTACTTAAGTTATCCATGAAAATGCCAAGGCAATCTGAGGGCCACTAATATCGAGTAGCTACAAGAATTGCTATGGCCCGAGAATTGCTCCACGCTTCATGAGGTTATTTATATGAATACTGTATTGAAAGACGCCGAGGCTTTTGTCGACAAGGCTGAATCGCGGTTTGAGGCAGCAAAACAAAAGGTCTCGCAAGCAATGGAAAGTGGCTCCGAACAGCGTATCGCCGGAGCCAATGCGATGAAGGCGACTGCACAAAACTCTGCAGACTCACTCTCTGATGGTGCCGCATACTTGCGCGACCGCAAGCCCAGCCAGATGCTTCAGGACTGTACTTCGCTCTTCAGAAAATATCCGCTTCACGCCTTGACCTTGGCGACAATAGCCGGCGTCCTCCTGGGCAAATCGCTCTGGGGAAAGCGCGAAAGAGATTAGCAAAAGATGCTCAGGAAAACCAACAACAATCGCCCTCCTCACAACAACGAAATTGGCCTTAAGATCTCGACTTTCCTGGCTGAGATCGATGTTTGTCTGATCTGGAGCCGTGGGCTCGCTGCAGATCTCCACCGCCGCCCTATGACTCAAAACGGTGGCGTTGAGAATGGTCTGTGGTTCTTTATCCCTGCAGATTTCCATCTCATTGATTTCTACCGGGACAGCCCGGCTGTAACCGTTGCAGCTTCAAATCCAACAACTAAAAAATGCGCAGCTCTGGCAGGAAGATCTTCGATCATCACCGCTAAGCAATCAATCGCGCAATTTATGGCTGACAAAAACGCCACAACCGTTCAATCAGGAATTCAGGCAGGCGCACTGGTGCTCTTGAAAATAGAAATCGACCAAATGGATTTTTGGGAATGGCCCGATGGAACTCTGGTTCACTCCACCTGCAAATTGGAAAACCCTCGAGTCAGGACTGACCAAAAGTGGACACTTGATGGCCCGCGGTCATCGTACTGTCAGTGATCGATATAAGAATGAGTGACTTGCTTGTGGAACTTGGAATGCACTTGTGTAAGTGCTTACTCAAATTCACGCGAGACTAGATCGCAGGCTGAATCAACTTTCAAGTGATGAGATGGCTATCTAAAAGAAAGACATAGAACAATGAATAAAAGAATCGCAGGTTTCGTCAACGCTATCTCCGTCGCCGGAGTAGCTCTCGTTCTGGTAGTTGCAAGCGCTAGCGCTGCCACAGTGACGTTCAATACAAATTCCGTTGATACCAAGTTTGCCGGCAATGGTTTATCTCTCGCTAGTTCCGGAGGTGCCGCAGCATCCCTGGTTTTCAACGCGAGGCCAGATAGCGTCACAGGCACGCCTTCAAACGTAAGCTTCGGCTACTTCACGCTATTTTGCCCTTCATGCACAACTCAAGCCAATGCTGGCGGTGCATTCTTCGGTGGCTTTACGTTCAACCTCATCATCACTGACATTTCTGACGGCGGCTCCGGGCAATTTGTCGGAACTTCTTCGGGCGGTACGGTATTCAGTGACGTCAGCCCTATGACGATTAGCTGGGTTCCGCTCGTCCTGGGTCCAGGCACATTGAATGCAGCTAGCGGTACCTTCGGGCCATCTACATTCCGCATCCTTGGCCCCACCAGCATCGTTGCTCCCAATTCAGGTACCAATCCGGGCCAGACAACAGTAGAAGGTGCGGTCACTTCGACTCTTGATTCCAGCGTCCCCGAACCAGGCACCATGGCTCTCTTTGGTGCTGGTCTAATTGGCCTTCGTCTTCTGATCCGCAAAAAATAGACTGGTCACATCCCTTTCATCCCTAACAACGCCGCGCAGAAAAGCGCGGCGTTTTCAGATTTATCGTCAACTTCAGTTTCCGACGCTCGCCCGTCATCTGACCTTCTGTGGTCAACCCTGGGATTATGAATTGTCCTTCCTGCCGTTTGCACTCAACATTTTCGGCAATGGCAATCTACGTGCATTTAGTTCCGTGTCGCCCACCGCTCAGATAGGGTTTACCGGGCTGACCAAAGAGGTTGAGAATGCGAATGATATTAGCAGTTACGTTGGCGCTAGCGCCCATGATGGCCAAAGACAATGAAGCGGCAAAGCGGCTCAACGAAGCAGCTTCTGTGCTGACAGAAATAATGGCAACTCCTGACAAAGGCATCCCGGAGGATATGCTCGGTAACGCCCACTGTATTGTGATTGTGCCTGGTCTCAAGACGGCCGCCTTCCTCGTCGGCGGCAAGTACGGTAAGGGTTATATGCTCTGCCGCAATAAGGGCATTATGGGCTGGTCTGCTCCCGCCACTGTCCGCATTGAAGGCGGCAGTGTTGGTTTTCAAATTGGTGGGTCCGAAACAGACCTCATCATGCTCGTCATGAACGCACGCGGCGTTGACAAGCTTTTGGGCAGCAAATTTACTCTCGGTGCAGAAGGGTCGGTCGCTGCCGGCCCCGTCGGACGCACCGCCACCGCCCAGACTGACGCACAGATGCATGCCGAAATTCTCTCCTGGTCTCGTTCACAAGGTTTGTTCGCTGGCCTCGCCCTCGAAGGCGCAACCCTGCGTCAGGATCTTGACGACAACCAAACTCTCTACGGCAAAAAGCTCGAAAACAGACAGATCGTAACCACTAGAATACGAGCCCCCAAATCGGCTGCCCGTCTGATCACCCTGTTAAACAAATACTCTCCCAAAGAGGCGTCCACCCCGCCCTCCAAGTCGAACCAATAGGTTCGAAGAAACGAAAACATTGTGAATTTACTCAATTGGACTGGTCTCCTACTATCGGCCTGTGGAGCGCTAACGGCTCAAAGCACACAGAGCCAGATCGAAAACGCAAACCGCATGGCCGCTGGTGCCATGCCAGTCTATCGCGTCACTACAACGGCGCGTACCGCCAAAGCGATCAATTATCAGCATAGAAATGGCGCTACCAAAATCGATTTTCGTGGCACCAGTCTTCTCCCGGGCTCACGTGGTGAGGCCAAAGTGGAAGGCAAGCAAGGCTACATCGAAATCGAAGTAGAATTCGATGACTTGAAGCCAGCTAATCTCCTCGGTTCTGAATATCTTACTTATGTCATGTGGGCAATCACCCCTGAAGGACGTACATCGAATCTCGGTGAGATCCTTCTCAATGGCACAAAGAGCAAGCTCAACGTCTCAACTGAACTCCAGTCCTTTGCCCTCCTCGTTACTGCCGAACCATATTATGCGGTTACGCGGCCAAGCGACCTGATCGTTATGGAAAATGTTGTCCGCAAAGATACAGCGGGCAGGGTTGAAGAAATCGACGCCAAGTACGAGTTGCTTGAGCGGGGTCAATACTTGAAGCTGTCCAATCCCCTTGCTCTTAAGCTGGACGACAAGCAACCGCTCGAACTCTATGAGGCCCGCAATGCAGTTCAGATTGCCCGTTCCATGGGTTCTGACCGCTTCGCCGCCGACACCTTTGTCAAGGCCGAAAAGAGCCTTGCACAAGCAGAAGCCTACCAGGCCCGCAAGGCAGGCAAGAAGCCAGTCACCATGATGGCCCGTGAATCCGTTCAAATCGCTGAAGACGCGCGCATCATCGCTGTCAAACGGCAGGAAGAACAGGCCCTCATGGCCGAACGTCAACTCGCCGCTGACCGTCAGAATCAGGCCGAATCCGGCCGCGCCGCAGCAGAGTCTGAAGCCAATCGGATCAGCCGGGAAGCCGATGCTGCCCGGATTGCAGCCAAATCAGAGGCAGACCGCTTAACTCGCGAGAAAGATGCCCAGGCCTTGGCTGCCGCCGACGCAGCTGCACTGGCCAAACGTGAAAACTCCGTCCGCCTTGCATCCGCCGAGCTCGAAGCCGAACGTTTGAAGATGGAAAATGCAGCTCGCATGGCAGCGGCAAACACCGAGGCTGAGCGGCTCAAGCTCGAAAACGAAACCCGCTTGACTGCTGCCGCCAACGAAGCTGACAGACTCAAACGTGAGAATGAAACTCAGCTTGATAATGCCGCAAAGCAGCGGGCACAAATGGAGCGCGAGAAAGGCGAATTGCGAATTCTGCTCCTCAAGCAGTTCAATGCAATTCTCAAGACCGAAGACACCGCTCGCGGTCTCATCGTCAACATGCCTGATGTCCTCTTCGACACTGCACAATTCACCCTGCGGCCTATCGCGAGAGAGAAGCTCGCTAAAGTTGCTGGAATTGTCTCAGGTCATCCCGGCCTAAAGCTGGATATCGAAGGCCACACCGACAGTGTTGGCAGCGATTCCTACAACCAGACGCTTTCCGAGAAGCGCGGTGATGCCGTTCGTGAGTATCTGGCCCGCGAAGGCATGGCAACCTCGTCGCTTACCTCAAAAGGCTTCGGCGAGTCTAAACCCGCGGCATCCAACGACAATGCCTCAGGCCGTCAGCAAAATCGCCGTGTCGAAATTGTCATCTCTGGTGACCTCATCGGTACCCAGATTGGCAAACCCGTTTCCTCTCAATAGCCACTTCATCCACTGCATGCAAAGAGGGTCCCTCACGGGGCCCTCTTTTTTTTGCCGCGCATGAGCGATCTTCCTGCTCCCTGTCGCATTCCCTCTTGAAGCCAGCCATGCAAGACGTAATCGACCGCCTCGATAAGATCAATCAGTCCACTCCTGAAGTCGAACTCCTCGACCTGCTAAACAAGATCGCCGCGAGTCCGAACGATCCCGGTCTACGCAACCATCTCCGGCAAATGCTCAAGAATGAACGCGAGGGCCACCAGTGCGCCATCAACGTCCTGGCTGCAGGCATCTTCGGCATCTGCCTTGGCGGCAAGTATATGCTTGCAGATCACGAAGGCGGCTACCGTGTAAACCCCTTCCTTCACAACCTGCGAAAGGCTATGCTCGGCTGTGCTCCCTTGCGTACAAAGCTGAAGGAAAACGCAAAGACTTACATCTTCTATACCGAATTCTATGAGTCGCTCTCCAACACCAGGAAGCGCATCGCCGCCCTCGCCAAAGCCCATGCAGGTGCCGATCTCGGCAACGACCTCCTCACCGTCCTCTATTCCCTCGGTGGCCACTTCAGCAGCTCAGAAACAGACACCGGCCTGCGCGATGCCAAAAGAGTGGGCGGCACCACTTGTATCATGACTGCGCGTGCCACTTATCACGCTTCAGGTTTGAAGATGATTGGCGATCGTCCTCCCTCTGTCGGTACTCCCGGCGGCCCTCAGGTGGAGCTCGGCATCCCCGTTCAGAAGATATCCAAAACTGGCAAGAAATATACCGAAGCCAGCATGATGCGGGACGACCAGTACCTCTTTGGCGCCAAAGGCTTCGATGACAATAACGCTGAGGAAGCCAATCGTCCTCAACTTGAAGTCGGAGACATTTATTACATCGACGGCGAGGGCAATTTCA
>JAPKYY010000444.1 GCA_026394095.1 Acidobacteriota bacterium
CCCGTGCTTTGCTCGAAAAAGGATATACCCCACATATGATCACTAAGATCTATCATGGGAATCTGATTCGCGTGCTTTCAGAAGTTGAAAAAGTTTCTGCATCGATGAGATAAAGCTTTGCCACAACTGAGTCCCCCCTTCGACAACTACGAGCTGGACGGCGCCTTCGATGAGATGTTCGATTCGAACGGCACTGTGCGGCCTCACTATGCTCCTCTTTTTGACATGCTTCAGGAATCGCCTGCATCCGAGCTCAAACGAGCCAAGCAGGAAAGCGATCTGATCTTCCTGAATCAGGGCATCACCTTCACCGTTTACGGCAAAGAAGAAGGCACCGAGAGGATCTTCCCTCATGACCTTTTGCCCCGAATTGTCACTCGCAAAGAATGGGAGCACGTGGAAGCTGGCCTGACTCAGCGCATCACTGCCTTAAACCTGTTTCTGCAGGACATTTATCACGGCGGGCGTATCCTGAACGACGGTGTCGTCCCACGCGAGCTCGTCTATACCTGCAAGTACTTCCGTCGCCAGATGCGTGGCTTGAGGGTTCCGAAAGGTGTCTACATCGCAGTTACCGGCACCGACCTGATCCGTGATCTCGATGGCCGGTTCATGGTTCTTGAAGACAACCTGCGTGTGCCTTCCGGTGTCAGCTACATGCTCACCGGGCGCCAGGTGATGAAGCGCATCTTCCCCAAGGTCTTCCGTCAAAGTGGAGTCCTGCCGATCGAAGGCTATCCGCAGGCCCTGCTGCAAAGCCTCAACGCACTTGCCCCGGATGGCCGCGATGAACCCACCATCGTCCTCCTCACTCCCGGAGTATTTAATAGCGCCTACTTTGAACATACTTTCCTCGCCCGCCAGATGGGTATCGAACTCGTCGAGGGCCGTGACCTCATCGTCCACGACAATATCGTCTACATGCGCACCACCTCTGGACTTACGCGTGTCGACGTAATCTATCGCCGTATCGACGATGACTTCATCGATCCTCTTGCCTTCCGGCACGATTCGATCCTTGGTGTCCCGGGTCTCTTCAACGCATACCGCGCAGGTAACGTAACTCTCGCCAATGCGATTGGCACCGGCATAGCCGACGACAAAGCCCTCTATGCCTACGTCCCGAAAATCATCAAGTATTACCTGGGTCAGGACGCAATTCTCCCCAATGTCGAGACCCATATTCTGGCCGAGGAAGGCCCCCGGCAATATGTCCTCGACAACCTCGAAAAGATGGTCGTTAAGGCGGTTGGCGAAAGTGGTGGTTACGGCATGCTGATCGGCCCCCACGCATCAAAAGCCGAGATTGAAGAATTCCGTCTCAAGATTCTGGCTGACCCTCGCAACTACATTGGGCAGCCGACGCTCATGCTCTCAAGAGCTCCCTGCTTCGTTGACGGCGATTTCGACTCCCGGCACGTGGATCTCAGGCCCTATATTCTGTACGGCGACAAGATCACTATCGTGCCCGGCGGTCTGACGAGAGTAGCGCTTCGCAAGGGCTCGCTCGTCGTGAACAGTTCACAGGGAGGCGGCAGCAAGGATACTTGGGTCGTCGACGAATCTTAGGGGAACCGGTATGTTATCTCGAGTTGCCGATAGTTTGTATTGGATGGCGCGCTATTTGGAGCGGGCAGAGCACACCACTCGCTTGCTCGATGCCAATATCCAGTTGATGCTCGAACAAAAACCACAGGCTGTGGAGCGTCAGTTGCGCCGCATCAACTTGAGCCTGGGTGAGCCTTTGAAGCTGGATGGAAAGATGAGCGTCCCGGCGCTCGAACACGCACTAATCTTTGATCCGCGCGTCAAGACCTCCATCATCAGCTGCGTCATGAATGCCCGTGAAAACGCGCGCCAGGTCCGCGAGCAAATCTCGAGCGAGATGTGGAGCGAACTCAACGGCCTCTACCACTTCGTCAAGCGTTACGATGCCGACGACCTTGAGCAGGAATTGCCTCTGGAATTCCTGAACGAAGTGCGTCGTAACATCAGCCTCTTCAAGGGTGAGACCGACGCCACCATGTCGCATGGTCAGGAGTGGTGGTTCCTGCAGATCGGCCGCCACATTGAGCGCGCTGCCAATACCGCTACCATGCTCAAAGTGCATGCTCCCGAACTTTGCGGTGAAGCGGACATCGAGCACCTTGAACTACTCGCGCTCCTGCGTAGCTGCAATGCTTTCGAAGCCTACCTCAAGAAAAACACGGCTGAGTTTTCAGCCGACAATATTGTGGAATTCTTACTGCTGAACCCGCAGCATCCGCACTCCATCCTCTTCAGTGTCAGGCGTCTTGAAGAATCCATTTCCAACCTTCCGGAAATGTCCTCTCGAGGAGAGCGTGGCAAGGTGGAGCGCCTGGCTGGCCGCCTCGTAGCTACACTGCTTTATTCCAGCGTCGAGGAAGTTCTCTCCAGTGGCCTGCACCTGGCTCTGGACAACGTCATCCGCCAATGCGCCCAAATGCATTCGGCTATCCACCAAGCCTATATTGACTATCCGATCGAGACTTCACTGAGCGCCTAATGTACTATTCGATCCAACACCAAACCCGCTTTCGCTATGACTCGCCCGTAAGCGAGAGCATCATGGAACTTCGAATGCAACCCAGAAGCGAAGGCCGTCAACGATGCCTCAGCTACTTCGTTAAGGTCAATACCAAAGCAAGAGTGCTGCAGTACCGCGA
>JAPKYY010000443.1 GCA_026394095.1 Acidobacteriota bacterium
CTTGGTAGATGGGCGGGAGCCAGGCGGATTGCCAGTTGGAGATGCCGTTGATGGGGAGGCCCTTGGGGTCGTCGAGGACGACGTAGGCGGGGAGGTTCTGATTCTCGGTGCCGAGGCCATAGGCGATCCAGGAGCCGATTGCGGGACGGCTGGCGATTGTGCGGCCGGTGTGCATCAGGAAGAGCGCGGGTTCGTGGTTGGCGTGTTCGCCGTACATGGAACGAATGACGGTGATGTCGTCGGCGCAAGTGGCCAGATGCGGCAGGGCGCTTGATATATCGATGCCAGCCTTGCCGTGGCGCTTGAATTCATAGGGACTTGGCATGAGGAAGCCGGGCTTGTCGCCATTGGAGATGGCGAAGCTGAGCTCGCGGCTGGGGGCGGTGCCGGCGAGGCGGGTGAGGGTGGGCTTGGGGTCGAAGAGGTCGACTTGACTGGGGCCACCGTTCATGAAGAGTTGGATGACAGCCTTGGCTTTGGGGGCGAAGTGAGAAGGCTTGGGGGTGAGGTCGTAGACGCCAGAGGCTTTGGCTTCGCTAGCGATGATGCTGGCGAGGGCTGCGCCGTGCAGGCCGTTTGTGATTGAGTTGAAGAAGTCGCGACGGGTGTTCTTTTGCATGGGTTGGCCTTAGTCGATGAAGCTGAATTCAGCGGAGTTGAGGATGGCGTGGCAGAGGTTGGCGAGAGCTAACCACTGGGATTGTGCGGCGTGAGGGGCCTCGGAATTGTCCTGCTTAAGACGGTCTGGCCATTGCTTTTCGAAGTCTGCGATGGCGGATTTCGCCGTTTCGATCTCGGAAGGGCTTGGCGGACGAGAGTAGGCTCGCACGTAAACTTGCTCGATTTGCTTTGCGCGATCGCTGCCTGCTTCGTCGATGATGCGGCCGGCCATGAATTTCGATAGCTCCCAGGTGATCGAGCCGTTGAACATATGGAGGGCTTGCGTGGCGACGTTAGAGCGGCGGCGCTCGGTGCAGTTGGGAGTCATTGAGGGTTGGTCGAAGGCATCCATCAATGAGACTGGGGTTTGGCGGCGGTGGAGGGTGTAGATGCTGCGGCGGTAGCCGAGCTTGCCGGGCTTGACGGAGACTTCCTTGTCTTCGTTGGTGCGGATCTCGGATGGGGTGCCGAAGGCGGTGTCGTCGAGGCGGCTGGACGCCATTAACAATGAATCGTAAAGGGTCTCGGCATCCATGCGCTGGAGAGGCATGCGGGTGAGGAGGGAGTTGTCGGGGTCAACGGCGATTTGGGCTTCTGTGACTGATGAAGACTGCCGGTAGGCCTGGCTCGTGACCATCATCCGGTGCATTGACTTCATGCTCCAGCCCTTTTCTACAAACTCTGTGGCGAGATAGTCGAGAAGTTCTGGGTGGGATGGGGCGATGCCGGATTTTCCGAAGTTCGAGACGGTGGGGACGATGCCTCGGCCGAAGTGGCGCATCCACATCTGATTGACGGCAACGCGTGCGGTGAGGGGGTGGTTGGGTTGGGTGAGCCATTCGGCCAGAGCCAGACGGCGACCGCTGGTGCCTTCAAAGGGTGGCTTGGGCTCGTAGTTCTTTAGGCTGGCGTTGCGCAGGACCTGAGGCGTGTTGGCTTCTACCGGTTCGCCGAAGCTGGCGGGGTCGCCTCTTCGCAGCAGGTAGCTTTGCGAGGGTTGCGCGTTGTCGTTGAGGACCCTGGTGTGGGGCGTTTGCTTGAGTTTGCCGCGGAGTTCGTTGAGTTCTTTTTGTAGAGGAGCAACGATGGTGGCCAGTTCGGGATTTTGTTTTTCGAGTTCTCCACGCTTGTAGGTGATTCCGGCCTTTTTGAAGGGGGCGGAGGCGAGATCGATCTGGTCGCGGAGGCGCTTCATCTCGGCTTCGATGGGTGCGTTGTTCTTAGCTACTTCAGCCTGTTCTTCGGCGAGGGCCAGTGGGATTTCCCGCTTGTTGGGGGAGCGCCATTCGTAGGGATCGTAGGCGCCCTGGAGGATGGCGCTGAGGCGATAGTAGTCGCGCTGCGGGATGGGATCGTACTTGTGATTGTGGCAGCGGGCACAGCCTACCGTGAGGCCCATCACGGATGAGGAGAGGACTTCGACTTCGTCGGCGAGGATGTTCATTCGCTCGGCGAGGAGGCCGCGTTCGTTGGAGTTGGTGGGGTCTGGGGTGGTGCGGAGGAAGCCTGTCGCGGCGAGGCGATCGATCATCTCTTGCGTGGCGGGGCCTTTGACTTGCTTCCAGTCGTTGGACATTTCGTCGCCGGCGATTTGTTCGGTTAAGAATTTCGAGTAGGGTTTGTCTGCGTTGAGGGAGCGGATGACGTAGTCGCGGTAGCGCCAGGCGTAGCGGCGGACGCCGTCGTCCTGGCCGAAGCCTTCGGAGTCGGAGTAGCCGGCGAGGTCGAGCCAGTGCTGGCCCCAGCGTTCTCCGTAGCGGGGAGAGGCGAGGAGCTTGTCGACGGCGCGCTCGTAGGCGGTGGGAGACTTGTCGGCTTCGTAGGCGGCGAGTTCAGCGGGCGTGGGTGGGAGGCCGGTGAGATCGAGATAGACACGACGGAGGAGCGAACGCTTGTCGGCTTCCTTGTTGTAGGTGAGGCCTTTGGCTTCGAGCTTGGCTAGCAGGAAGAGATCGATGTTGTTGCGGACGCTAGACTTCGACTTAACCGTAGGGAGGGCGGGCTTGACTGGCGGCTGGAAGGACCAGAACTTCTTGTCTGATTCTTTGACGATGTCTGGGGAGATTTCTTTCGGGTCTGCGTCTTTGGCACCGGCGGCGATCCAGGCTTTGATCTTTTCGGTTTCTGCGTCGGTTGCGAGTTCTACAGCGAGAGCTTTGGCTTCTTTGGCCGGGGGCATTTCGCCTTTGGCGATTCGGGTATAGAGGAGGCTTTCTTCGGGCTTGCCGGGAACGATGGCGGGGCCGGATTTGCCGCCTTTGAGACGGCTGGCGACAGTGCGAAGGTCGAGGCCGCCTTCTTTGCGATCGCTACCGTGGCAGAGAACGCAGCGGGCTTGCAGGATGCCGCGGATTTCGTGGGCGGAAACCTCTTGAACGGCGACTACCTTGGGCATGCCGGTGTTGATCCAGGTACGGATCTGATCGATTTCGCTATCCGTGAGTTTGACTTTGCCGGGAGGCATTTGGCGGGTCACGATCTTGTCGATCAGGAGGCTTTTTGCTGCTTCGCCGGGGACGATGACTGCGCCGGTCTCTCCGCCTTTGAGGACGGCTTCGGGTGTGTGGAGTGAGAGTTTGCCGAGGCTGACTTTTTCGTTATGGCAGGCGAAACACTTGGCGGCGAAGATCGGCTTTACTTCGTCAAAAGTTGTGGCGGCTGAGAGGGTTGAGCCCAATAGCAGGGTTAGGAAAATCAGATTGCGCATTGGGAAAAGATTTCTTCATAGTTTATCTCAGTGGGGTGGCTTAAGAAATCGGGGAACTTTTGGTGACTCCTGCGACTATACAAGGTAATGAAACAGCGTCTACTTGTTCTTTGTCTTGGACTGGCCACGAGTTCGTGGGGCTTCCAGAGTTTTGAGGTTGCGACGATCAAGCCGAATGCGTCGAGCGACAATCGCGTCCGGATTGGGATTCAGCCGGGTGGAAGGTTTGTCGCTTCGGGAATGACGCTCAAGCAGTTGATTGCTTTTGCCTATGACCTTCGTGATTTTCAGATTACGGGAGAGCCAGGCTGGGCCAGTGCGGAGCGTTTCGACATAAACGCAAAAGGCGATGGCAGTGGAGAGGGGCCTGATGCAATTCGAATCATGATGCGTGCTTTGCTCGCCGAGCGATTCCAGTTGAAGTCGCACGAGGAGACGAAAGAGATGTCAGTTTATGCGCTGGTGGTGGGGAAAGGCGGATCGAAGCTTGTGAAGAGTGCAAGTGGTGGACCGGGGCCGCAGATCCGGTTGGGACGTGGGGGGATTAGTGGTAAGGGAATGCCGATTGATTTGCTGGTTCGACAGTTATCGCAAAATGTGGGCCGGACCGTGCTGGACAAGACTGGGCTAAC
This sequence comes from Acidobacteriota bacterium, assembly GCA_026394095.1. Lineage (GTDB taxonomy): Bacteria > Acidobacteriota > Terriglobia > Bryobacterales > Bryobacteraceae > Bryobacter. Next base: position 4,000 of record JAPKYY010000443.1, read on the forward strand.
GGGCAACTACGACATTGAATTGAACTTCTCGGCGGAGGCTGGGCCTGGGGGATTGCCGGGGTCGCCGGATGCTGTTGCTGGAACGGGATCGAATGGGCCGACGATCTTTACGGCAGTGCAGGAGCAACTTGGTTTGAAGCTGGAGCCGACGAGGGGACCGGTGAAGATTCTGGCTGTCGATAGCGTTTCGAAGCTTACCGAGGACTAGGTGATGGTTCATCTGTTGTTTTGCCTGATGATGCTCGGTACGCTCAGTGCTGCCGAGCATCGAGGGGTAGTGCGATTTGGAACGATTCCGGTACCTGGTGTGGTGGTGACGGCTTCACAGGGGAACACGAAGGTTCAGACTGTGAGTGATGCGGCTGGCGCTTATTCGTTTGCCGGTATTGCGGATGGGGAGTGGACGGTTCGGGTTGAGATGCAGATGTTTCTGCCTCAAGAGCAAAAAGTTGTTGCGGGGCCCACGGTGCTTGAGTGGAAGCTGGCGATTGGGCCTTTGCCCGAGGTGACTGCTAAAGCCGGATTTCAGAAGGCGGAGGTTGCGGTGAACCGGCCGGTGAAGAAGCAGGCTGAGGTGCCGGTGGAAGTTTCGCAGCAGGCGGTGGATGGTTTTTTGATCAATGGAAGCGTGAACAATGGGGCGGCTTCTTCGTTTGCGCAATTGCCTGCTTTCGGCAATAACAGACGTGGGCAGCGGTCGCTGTACAACGGGAATCTGGGATTGATTGTTAGCAATGCCCTGTTTGATGCGCGACCGTTTTCGATTACTGGACAGGATACGCCGAAGCCCGGGTATGGGCGTATGGAAGGCTTGTTTGCTTTTGGTGGGCCGATGCTGCGCCGGACCTGGCCGATCTTGACTCTCAACTACCAGTGGACTCGGAGTACCCGAGCTACTACGCAGAGTGGGTTGGTACCGACACTCGAACAACGGAGTTTGCCGATTGCGAGCCCGCAGGCGCGGCTGCTGTTGGGGCTTTATCCGTTACCGAACTTTAGCGGCAATTCGAGGTTCAACTTTCAGGCTCCACTTGTGAATGGGTTGCATCAGGATGATCTGCAGACACGGGTGAACAAGCAGGTGAAGAAGCACTTCTATACGGGCAGTTTGGCGTGGCGGAGTACACGTACGGATTCGCCGGATTTGCTTGGGTTTCTTGAGACTGGCAGGACGAGCGGTTGGAACAGCGCGCTTGGCTACCGGCGTAGTTTCAGCGCTCGGGCGTTTGTGAATCTGAGCTTGCAGTGGAGCCGGCTTGAGACCGATGTGGTGCCGTTTTTCTCTGGCCGGAGGAATGTTTCGGGCGAGGCTGGGATTTCAGGCAATAACCAGGAGGCGGTGAATTGGGGGCCGCCGACTTTGAGTTTTGCCAGCGGGATTGTTGGGTTGGGGACGACCCAGGCTTCTTCGGTTCGGAACCAGACCACTGGGCTCGTAGTGGATGGATATATGAATCGTGGTCGACATAACATCACGCTTGGCTACACGATGCGGCGGCAACAGCTCAATAGTTTTTCTCAGCAGGATGCGCGTGGGAGTTTTACTTTTACTGGGGCTAACGACTTTGAGAAGTTTCTTCGGGGCGTGCCCGATGTGAGCAGTATTGCGTTTGGCAATGCTGACAAATATTTGCGTGGCAATATTCACGAGGCGTTTGTGAATGACGACTGGCGTGTGAATCCGGGGCTTACGATCAATGCGGGAGTGAGATGGGAGTATTGGTCACCTTTGCGCGAGAAATATGGGCGTTTGGTGAATCTCGATGTAGGACCGGGCTTTGGATCGGCTCGCGCTGTGGTGGGCGATTCATTTCTGAAACCAGACCGGAACAACTTTGCTCCGCGTATTGGAATCTCCTGGCGACCGCTGGCTGCCTCCTCGATGGTGGTGAGAGCCGGGTATGGAATTTACTACGATACTTCGGTGTATCAAAGTATTTCACTGCGGATGGCGCAGCAGGCTCCGCTATCGAGGAGCGTGCGGTTGTCGAATACTCCAGAGACTCCGTTGACGCTGGCGAATGGCTTTTCTGCCGTGGGGGCGGGCCTGGGATCGTTAACGACCTTTGGTGCGGACCCGGGGTTCCGGATTGGGTACTTGCAGAATTGGCAGGCTTCAGTGCAACGCGATCTGCCATGGGCTTTGCAGATGACGGCAACTTATCAAGGGTCTAAGGGTACTCGGGGGCAACAGGAAGTGCTGCCCAATACATTTCCTACTGGTTCGATTGAGCCATCGGGGTTTAGCTATCTGACTTCGAATGGAAACTCTAACCGGCATGCTGCGTTGATGCAGTTGCGGAGGAGATTGAAGAGTGGATTCACTTCGACATTCACCTACACGTTTGCGAAGGCGCTGGATAATGGGAGGCTGATTGCCCAGAACTGGCTCGATCTCAAGGCAGAG
>JAPKYY010000180.1 GCA_026394095.1 Acidobacteriota bacterium
GGTGCTGTCAAAAGCTTTGAAGCCCACCGCGCAATTCAGCATGGGGCAGCAGAAGTCGACATGGTCATCAACATCGGTGCTCTCAAGAGCGGGCTCTATAGCGATGTTGAAACGGACATCAAAACAACAGCCGAGCTCACTCATCTAGCCGGTGGCAAACTCAAGGTAATCCTCGAAACCGGCCTCCTGACAAATCTTGAAAAGGAAACTGGCTGCCGTATCAGCTCCGCGGCCGGCGCAGACTTCGTCAAGACCTCTACCGGCTTTGCCAAAGGCGGAGCCACGGTCGAAGACATCCATCTCATGCGCGGCATCGTCAGCCCCAAAATGGGGATCAAGGCCAGCGGCGGAGTGCGCACCTACGAAGACGCCATGCGCATGATCGAAGCAGGTGCCACCCGCATCGGCGCATCTGCCAGCATCGCAATTGTCACCGGGAAACCCGCCACAGGAACCGGCTACTGATGGCCAAGGCTACCGAAAGAAACGTTCGCTTCGAAGAACGTGCAGACCTGCTCGACTTCCTGCTTGAGGTTGCAGACTCCACTGCATCTACCCTCGATCTCGATCAGGTTCTCGACCACGTCGCCGACGTCATCCATCGCGTCATCGGCTTCGACCTCTTCGCCATTCTTCTTTACAGCGACCGATCGAAGCATCTGAAGGTCCGTTATTCGATCGGCCATCGCGACGAACTAGTGCGCACTCTCGCCATCAAGTTTGGCGAAGGCCTCGTGGGTGCTGCCGCAGAAAGCCGCAAGCCCGTAAACGTAGGAGACGTCCGCGCCGATACCCGCTATCTCAACGCCCTCGACCCGGTACGCAGCGAACTCGCCGTTCCGATGGTCGCCCGTGGCCGGCTGGTTGGTGTCATCGATCTCGAGAGCACCCGCCTCAACGCTTACGGCAAACGCGAAGAAGCCCTCCTCAGCCTCATCGCCAGCCGTGTGGCTTCGGCCGTGGACAACGCCCGCCTCTACAAACGCGTTGAACAAAATCACAAGACGCTCAAGGTCCTCACGCAGCTCACCAAAGAGTTCTCATCTATCCTCGATCTCGACTCACTGCTCGAAAAAATCGCCAGCGGCGTTCGCAGCCTCGTCCACTACGACGGCTTCAGCGTCCTGCTCGTTGATGACGGTGAACAGGTACTCAAGAATCGTTTCAGCCTGCGCTTTGACGAGCGAAAGACCGAAGACATCCCCTTAAGCCGCGGCGTTACCGGCGCAGCGGTCAGAGCCCGCCACGCCATCCGCGTCGCTGATACGGCAACCGACGAACGCTACATCGAAACCGCCAGCGGCATCCGTAGCGAAGTCGCCGTGCCGCTCATCGTCAACGACCGTGTCATCGGCGTCATGGATATCGAAAGTGAGCGCGTTAACTTCTTTACCGAAGAACACTCCCGCACACTGGGCCTGCTTGCACCCCAGGTGGCTGCCAGCATCGAAAACGCGCGGCTCTACGAAGAAGTCGCCTCCCGCCAGAAAAGTATGGAGGACGATCTCACCGCTGCCCGCCGCGTCCAGAGCCTCCTGCTTCCCCAGGAAGCCCCTGAGATCCATGGCCTCGATATCGGCATGGGCATGCGTCCTGCTCGCGAGGTAACAGGCGACATCTACGACATCTTTGAAATCGAAGAGAAGGTCGCGCTGATTGCCTTTGGCGACTCCAGCGGCAAAGGCGCAGCCGCAGCCCTCTATGGAGCTATGGTCTCCGGCCTGCTCCGCAGCATGGCCTACCGCCGCCTCACGCCAGCCAAGATGATGAAAGTCTTGAACGACCGTCTCTGCGAGCGCCGCGTCGATGGCCAGTATGTCACCCTGTTGCTGGTTCGCTGGGATGCCGAAGCGAAAAAACTCACCTTCGCCAGTGCCGGTGGTGGCTTGCCTGTGCTGATGCGTGACGGAGAGGTCAGCCGCCTCCACCTCGAAGGCGTCCCCTTGGGCCTGCTCGAGAATCGCGAATACGATGACATCACGCACGAAGTCAAAACCGGTGACCGCATCGGCCTCTTCAGTGACGGCTTTGAAGATCAAACCAACGCAGCAGGCGATGTTTACGGCCAGACCGAACTCGCCCGCCACTTCCGCAAGTACCGCAAAATCGCGCCCGCCTCCATCTTCAACAAGATGCTCGCCGAGCTCGATCTCTTCCGCGCCAGCGTCCCCATCCACGACGACCAGAGCGCTCTCATTTTGAAAGTGAAATAGGGAATGAATTACGAATTTCGCAACCGGCGCCTCTGCGTCGAAGGGGTAGAACTTTCCGAAATCGCCGAGCAATGCGGCACCCCCACCTACGTCTATAGCGCTGGTATGATCCGCGAGCGCTACCACGCCTATGCCAGCGCCTTCGCAGGCATGCCCAGCCGCGTCTGCTACGCCGTTAAGGCCAACTCCAACCTAGCTGTCCTCTCGGTACTCGCAAAGGAAGGCGCAGGCTTCGACATCGTCAGCGGCGGAGAACTCTTCCGTGTCCTCCGCGCCGGTGGCAAGGCTTCGAGCGTTGTTTTCAGCGGCGTCGGCAAAACCGCCAATGAGATCCGCTACGCCATCGAACAAGGCGTCCACAGCTTCAATTGCGAAAGCTATGCCGAGATCGAAGTTCTCAACCGCGTTGCCGGCGAAACCGGCAAGACAGCCAGCGTCGCCCTGCGCGTCAACCCCGACGTCAACCCCGTCACCCACGAATACATCTCCACCGGCCTCAAGGAAAACAAGTTCGGCATCGACATGAGCGTCATCGAGCAGGCCTACGCCCACGCCGCCAGCCAGCCCAATCTCAAAGTCACCGGCGTCTCCTGCCACATCGGCTCGCAGATGCTCGATTCCGCCCCCATGGTGGAAGCCGTAGAGCGTCTCCTTGCCCTCGCCCTGCGTCTCAAGGCCAGTGGCCTTCCCATCGATCACATCGACCTTGGCGGTGGCCTCGGCGTCAAGTATCAGGCCACCGAAGACACACCCTCCATTCATGACGCCGTAGCCAGCATGCGCAAAGTGATCGAATCCTCAGGCCTGATCGCTATGGTGGAACCCGGCCGCTCGATCGTTGCCGAAGCGGGCGTACTACTCACGAAAGTCCTATATCGCAAAAACAACGGCGGCAAGGAATTCGCAATCATCGACGCCGCAATGAACGACCTCATCCGCCCCTCGCTCTACAAAGCCTTCCACGATGTAGTCCCGGTGAGCGAAAACGACAAACCCACGATGGAAGTCGACCTGGTTGGCCCGGTCTGCGAAAGCGGCGACTGGATCGCCAAAAAGCGCACTCTCCCAACTCTCGAAAGCGGCGACCTCCTGGCTGTAAAAACCGCCGGGGCCTACGGCTTCGGTATGGCCTCCAACTACAATTCCAGAGGCCGGGCAGCAGAAGTCCTGGTCGACGGCAACACCTTCAAAGTAGTGAGAGCCCGCGAATCCTGGGAAGACCTGGTCCGCGGCGAATCCGCCTAAGCCACCTTCACATCGGTAGCCGCAAAATCGTTGCCCTTAAACAAAAGCGGCAAATCCTTCTGCTTTGCCAGAGCATAAGCAAAGCAGTCCCCCATGTTTAACCGCGCCGGACGACCCTTGTATTGTGCGAATGCCGCAAATGCGATCTTCGCCTGCGCCAAACTTACTTCTTCGATCACTATCAGATATTCCTTGACCCACTCATCAAAAATTGCCTCGCCTTCAGGCCCCAGCACTGAGTACATCCGTACCTGAACTTCCCACCAATTGAGTGCGCTAATTGAGATGGAATCCGCTTCCGTAAGCTTTTGTTGATAGTGCTCCCGGTCAGGTTCTTTGAACAGGATGGCCAGGATTGCAGACGAGTCCACAACCAGGGTCATTTCGGTAAACCATCTTCGTCGTACAGATCTTCGTCCGTAATCATTGGGCCGATCTGCGGCAAACTCCAAAGTTTCTGAAGAAGAGCATCTGCTCGCTTCATCCTCTCCGCTTTCTCTGATTTTTTCTGATCCTGCTGCCGAACCAACTCTGCCCGTACCGCCAAAGCAACAGCGTCAGTCACAGAAACTTTCATGAGCTCAGAAAGCTCCCGAATCTGGGAGGTGACATCCTCCCGCCGAATCTGAATTGGGGCTTTCATGATTCCAAATTTATCATGAAAGCCCCGCCTATCATGCAAACGACTGGCGTAACAGCTTCAGGCTCTTCGGCACCGCCGTCATCGGGTCCTCATTGCCTTCCATCTCCAGACTCACCCACCCGCCAAATTTGGCAGCCTTCAAGATCCCGGCGATCTTCTTGTAATCGAGATCAAGCGTGTACCAGACCCCGCCGCCATAATAAGTCTTTGCCTGAACGATCGAGGCATGAGGCGCAAGCTGCGCAATCCCCTCGTAATACTTGTCCGGATAATTCCCGGTATCGAGATTGATCCCGAGCCAGGGCGAATTCACCTGCTTCCAAATATCAAGCAGAGTCGGAATCTTTGTAGTCAGGCCCCAGTGATTCTCGAGAGCCATCTTCACGCCGGTGCTCTCGCAATGCGGGAGGATCTCGCGAATCGAATCCACACACCATCCAATCGCATCAGCTTCTTTGAATCCCGCGATGGGCGGCTCGTCACCCTTGGCCTTCATCAAATCGTCAAAGCTCTTGATCGTCTTCCAGCGTCCAGAGTTCAGGCGAATGCAGGGAATCCCCAACTGCGCTGCCAGATCAATACAGTGCTTTGTATGATCGATATTCTTCTTGCGCTCAGCCGCATCCGGCGACACAAAATCCTGGTGGATCGACAGCATCGGCATGTCGAGACCCTTGTCAAAAGCCCGCTGCTTGAGCGAATTCAGATAGCTCTTCTCTTCTGAAGCAAACTGGCGATGCAACAATTCCACGCCGTCAAACCCCATTGTCTGCGCGTGATCGATCACCTTTTCAATTGGATACTTCTCCCCCTACAGGTGCCAGAACGAATACGTAGAAACGGCGATCTTCTGGCGGGATTGACCCATCAACAATGGTGCAAGGGATGCACCAATAGCGGCGCGACGAGAGATTGACATATCCTAAGATTAAATCATGTCTTCCCGTAGAGAATTCCTAGAAGTCAGCGCCCTAGGCGGCGCAGTGGCCAATTTGGCACAAGCTCAAAAAACATCTGCTAACGACAAAATTCGCGTCGGTTGTATCGGTATGGGCAACATGGGCCTCGGCGACGTCAAAACCATCTCCACCGTCCCCGGCGTCGAGTTCGTAGCCGTAGCCGACATCTACGAAGGCCGCCTCACCAACGCCAAAGAACTCTTCGGCA
>JAPKYY010000792.1 GCA_026394095.1 Acidobacteriota bacterium
GTCAGAAGCAGTTTGAATTCGGTAGGCGTAAGATGCACCTCGATCTGGTTCCGCCGAACTGTACGCTGAGCGAGATCCACCTCAACTTCTCCAAACCGGTACCGCTCATCCACCTGCGCCGACTCGCGCATCCGACGTAACCCAGCCCGAATCCGCGCATGCAGTTCTCCGGCCGAAAACGGCTTGGCGACAAAATCATCTGCACCCAGATCCAGTGCCGCAATCTTGTCTTCTTCCCTGCCCCGGGCACTCAATACGAGAATCGGCGCTCGGCTAAACTCCCTCAGTCGTGGAATCAACGTCAGCCCATCCCCATCGGGCAGCCCCAAATCGAGCAACACCAAATCCGGTTGCCGCGATTGCGCCTCAACCAAACCTTCAGCAAGACTAGTCCCAACAGCAAGCCGATAGCCAACCGCCTCAAGTGAAGTCTGTAGCACCCGCAGAATCTCGGGGTCATCCTCAACAATCAGAATGAGTGGCGCGTTTGTCATGACTTCTTCAGCGGCAACAGAATTTCAAACTGAGCCCCGTGTCCAGGCCGGTTGGAAGCAGCCACCTGACCTCCGTGCGCCTGCACGATAGACTTCACGATCGCCAGCCCCAACCCTACTCCGCGGCGCGACCCGCCATCCTCACCGCGATAGAACTTCTCAAACACCCGCCCCTCCTCGCCGCGCGGCAATCCCGGCCCCTCATCGAGTACCGACAATCGCAACTGACTCCCCGCTCGCTCAGCCCGAACCTCTATCGCAGAAGCCGGCGGCGTGTACTTCACGGCATTCTCCAGCAGGTTCTGCAAAGCTTGAGCAAGCAACTGCGCTTCGGCTTCAATCAGCGGTAGATCCGGCGCCACACTCACCTTCAACTCACGCCCGGCAAATTGATCGTCCATCTGATCCACCACGCTTCCCACAATCTCCTCCAGCGAGCACCACTCCAGCCGCAACTTCACCGGGCCATTCTCAAGCCGGGTCATCTCAAGCAAGTTACCCACCAACCGATTCAGGCGTTTGGACTCATCCCCGATTGAAACCAGCAATTCATCACGACGCTCCCGGCCCAGTTGATCGCGCTGGTCCAGCAGCGTCGATGCAGCACCGGCGATGCTCGTTAATGGAGTACGCAGGTCGTGGGATACCGCACTCAACAAAGAGCTGCGGAGTTGTTCCCCCTCCGCCGCAACGGCAGCCTGTCGTGCAGCCTCGCGCGCAACCAGACGATCCATTGCCTGCGCCGCTTGAGCAAGCAATGCATTGAGCAAAGCAACCTGCTCGGAATCGCGAGGTGGCTCTTCAATGGCAAATACTCCGAAGCACTTCCCACGCACGCTCAGCGGCTGATAACGCACCGTAGCGCCAGGCAGAGTCGAAGACTCTTTGCCGGCAACCAGTCCATGATCAAAGCACCACTGCGCCACACCTTCTTCCTGTACCGGAGGAAGCAACCCATTGGCCAGCCGCCGGCGAAAACTCAACTTGCCTTCGGCATCCGGCAGGAACACATTCACTCCACTTCGAAACACTCCTGCGGCAATTGCAGCCAGGGACTCTGCCACCTCATAAAGCCGCTGCACATCGGCCAATTCCTTCGACAGCCGGAACAGGCTCTGCGTCCGGTTCTCACGCTCAATGGCCGCACTGGCCTGATTGCGCAGACGCACAGTGAGCGTACTGATCACGATCGACACAAAAAGCATCACCAGAAAAGTAAGCAAATACTCAACGTCAGAAACAGCGAAGGTAAGATAAGGCCGGACACAAAAGAAGTCGAAACTGGCCACACCCAGAATCGACGTAAAAATGGCCGTTTCACGGCTGTAGCGTGAGGCAACCGCAATCACCGCCAGAAGGTAAACCATCACGATATTGGTTTGCGAAATCGTCTCTCGCATCATCATCGCAATCGCCGTCGCTGCGGCAATCCACAGGAAGGCTTCCACAATCTCACGACCCGGAGGCACACTCACCCTGGGCCGAATTGGCCTCTCCAGCTTTCCGCCACCATCGAGAGCGATAACAGAAATTTCCCCGCTACTCTCAAGCAGCGCCCCCGCCAGCTTGCTCCCTGGCGATTTTCCAACAATGATTCTGGTGACGTTTCGCATGCGGGCAAACTCCAGCACGCTCTGCGCAACACTCTGGCCACCAATCTTCGCCGTCTCTGCCCCAAGACTTTCAGCCAGTTCCAGTGACGCCTGAATACGCTCCCGCTCGGCCGCGCTGTAGCTGGCATGGGCACCGGTTTCGACATACAGCACACACCACGGTGCCTCCCACTGCGTGGCGAGACGCTTGGTCGCTCGAATCAGATTCTGCGCGTAGGGCGAGGGCCCGATAGCCAGCAGCAATCGCTCAGCTACCGGCCAGGTTTTCTCGCCACGCAGTGCGACAACGTTCGTATCGACGTGTACAGCCGTGCGCCGCAGTGCCATTTCGCGCAGTGCATTCAGATTACCCGGCTTGAAAAAATGCACCAGCGCCCGCTCGGCCTGCTCCGGCACATAAATCTTGCCGTCCTTCATCCGGTCGATCAGTTCTTCCACCGGCAAGTCGATCAACTCCATCTCGCTTGCCAACTCCACAACCTGATCGGGAACCGTCTCTCGAACAATCACTCCCGTGATCTGGGCCACCACATCGTTGAGGCTTTCGACATGCTGCACATTCAGCGTGCTGTAAACATCGATGCCGTCGGCAAGCAACTCTTCTACGTCCTGCCAACGCTTCAGATGCCGCGAACCCTTGGCATTGGTATGGGCCAGCTCATCAATCAGAATCAACTCCGGCTTGCGCTTAAGCGCGGCATCAAGGTCGAATTCCGTCGTGCGCGGCAGGATCTCAAGCCCGGTCAGCTTCGCTGCCGTCTCTGCCCGGCCATGCGTCTCAATCACCCCAACCACAACATCCGCTCCAGCAGCTTTCTTGGCTTGTGCCGATTCCAGCATGGCAAAGGTTTTGCCCACACCAGGCGCTGCACCAAAGAAGATTTTGAGCTTGCCTTTATGCACAGCATTCTCCTCGCGCTGCGCTCTCTCCAGCAACAGGTCGGGATTGGGCCGGGACTCGTTGTTTTCTATCAACTACGCTGCCTGATTCTAGTTCAACAGATTTCCGTCGAGGGCCAGATTCAACTGCAATACGTTCACTCGTTCCTCGCCGAGTATCCCGAACTGCCGCCTCTCCGTATATCGCCCGATCAATTGATTCACTACACTCAACCCAATTTTGCGAGCCTCGCTTACCCGAGCCGCTTGATAACGCGCAGCCTCGGGGCTAATGTGCGGGTCCAGGCCAGAGCCAGAAGTGGTCCACATATCGCGAGGCATCCCGGCCACTGGCTTCTTCAAATCAGGATGCAAGGGGCCAAAGTTCGAGCCAGAACTCGCCTCCGCGTTATAGGGCTTGGGCCCAGTAGCAGATGGCCGCGGCCAGAAATACTGCGGCTGGTCAAAGTTCTGGCCAATCAGCTCAGAACCCAACACCTTGCCCCCAACTGTGATCAAACTGCCCCTCGCCTGATGGCTGAAGGCAGCTTGCCCCATCACCAGCACCAGCAGCGGATAGACAAGCCCGGTCAATACCGTGAAGAAGACCAGTGCTCTCAAGGAAATCATAAATGCAGTCATTAGAAGACTCCTAAAATCACGTCAATCACTTTGATACCGATAAACGGCACAATCAAGCCACCCACCCCGTAGAGCAAGATGTGCCTCTGCAAGAGTGCAGCCGCTCCGATCGGTCGATACTCGATCCCTTTGAGAGCCAGCGGAATCAGCGCCACGATAATCAGGGCATTGAAAATCACAGCAGAAAGAATAGCGCTCTCCGGCGTCCTCAAGCCCATCACATTCAGAGCATTCAGCTCGGGATAGGTAGCGGCAAAGGCGGCCGGAATAATCGCAAAATACTTCGCAACGTCATTCGCAATCGAGAACGTCGTAAGCGCGCCACGCGTGATCAACATCTGCTTACCAATTGCTACGATCTCAATCAGCTTGGTTGGATTCGAGTCGAGGTCAATCAGATTACCAGCCTCTTTCGCCGCCTGTGTGCCCGAGTTCATCGCAACGGCAACATCGGCCTGAGCAAGCGCAGGCGCATCATTAGTGCCGTCACCGGTCATCGCAACCAGCCGGCCCTCAGCCTGTTTCTCACGAATCAGCGCCAGCTTACGCTCAGGAGTTGCCTCAGCCAAAAACTCATCGACACCCGACTCCGCCGCAATGGCAGCCGCCGTCAACGGGTTATCCCCGGTGATCATAATCGTGCGAATGCCCGCAGCGCGAAGCTCTCCAAACCGCTCCTTGATGCCGCCCTTCACAATGTCCTTCAGATGGATCACACCCATCGCACGCCCGTCTGCAGCAACCAGCAATGGAGTGCCGCCCTGGCGAGCAATGTCCTGTGCCGCCTGCCGCACCTCCGAAGGCACTTCCTGATTCAGCGCCCCCAGATACGCAGCAATCGAATCCATGCTTCCCTTGCGAATCTCACGCCCATTCAAATCAACGCCAGACATCCGCGTCTTGGCCGTGAATGGAACAAAGTGCGCTCCAAGTTGGCCAAGATCCCGCTCGCGCAGTCCGAACTTTTCTTTTGCCAGCACCACAACACTCCGCCCCTCCGGAGTCTCATCCGCAAGGCTTGACAACTGAGCCACATCGGCCAGCTCGGCGTCACTCACCTTCGATGCCGGAATAAAGGCAACCGCCTGACGATTGCCCAGCGTGATCGTTCCCGTCTTGTCCAGCAACAGAATATCGACGTCTCCGGCTGCTTCCACCGCGCGGCCCGACATCGCAATCACATTGGCCTTCAGCATTCGGTCCATACCCGCGATGCCGATGGCAGAGAGCAAAGCGCCGATCGTTGTTGGAATTAGACACACCAACAAGGCCACTAGCACCGTCACCGATACCGCTGAACCCTTACCCGCCTCCTTCACGGCAAAGGCCGAGAAGGGCTGCAGCGTAACCGTAGCCAACAGAAACACAATCGTCAGCGAAGCCAGCAGAATCGTGAGCGCGATCTCGTTCGGAGTCTTCTTGCGGTTGGCTCCTTCCACCAGGCCAATCATGCGATCGAGAAACGTCTCGCCGGGCTGCGAAGTGATTTGCACCACCAGCCAGTCACTCAGTACACGAGTTCCCCCGGTAACGCTCGAGCGGTCTCCGCCGCTCTCCCGGATCACCGGCGCACTCTCACCGGTGATCGCACTTTCATCCACCGTCGCCGCGCCTTCAATCACTTCTCCATCCATCGGGATATAGTCGCCAGCCTCCACCAGCACAAAGTCTCCCTTGTGCAAGTCAGCTCCGCCGGCCGGCACCCAGGCTGCACCAAAGCGCGCCTCAAGCAGTTTCTTTGCCATCACACTCTGGCGCGACTTACGCAAAGAATCCGCCTGGGCCTTACCTCGGCCTTCTGCGATAGCCTCGGCCAGATTGCCAAACCACACGGTAAACCACAGCCACAGCGCGATCCAGGCACTAAAGGCAGATGCATCTTGAATCGCAATCACCGTAGTGAGAATGCTGCCCACAAAGACAACAAACATCACCGGGTTCTTCGCTTGGTGCTTCGGATTGAGCTTACGAAGACTTTCAATCAATTGGTTTTGGTTCAACATGGTCTTCTCTCCTAACGCAGACGGAATTGTTCCACTACAGGGCCTAGCGCCAGGGCCGGCAGAAAGGCAAGCGCACCCACAATCACTACCGTTCCGGCAAGCAACAAAACAAACAGAGGCGTATGTGTCGGCAGCGTGCCGAGCCCCACCGGAGTCGTCTTCTTCGCGGCCAAACTCCCCGCGATAGCAATCGCCGGGATAGCCACACCAAATCGCGACACCAGCATGATCACCCCACCAAGCAGATTCACCAGCACCGAGTTCGCGCTATAGCCCCCAAAGGCCGAGCCATTGTTGTTACCCATCGAAGTGAAGGCATAAAGGATCTCGCTAAAGCCGTGAGGCCCGTGATTGAAGAGACCACCCACACCCTGCGGATGCACCACCGCAATGCCCGTCCCCACCA
>JAPKYY010000750.1 GCA_026394095.1 Acidobacteriota bacterium
GGTTCGACCGCCCCGGCGCCAGCGTCCCATAAACCGCCAACCGATGCTCGCAAGATTCTGGTCCAGTCATCACAACCTTTATTCTAACTTGGGGCAAAAGCGTGAACCAGAGCATAGGAACTTCACGACACTCAGGACGGACAACTCGTCGGCCAGCACATCCTCGAACTGCGAACTCTCCCCGAATCTGGCAATCACGTTGCCATCCCCGACTCTGCTGCTTTCTACCGAAAGGCGGCCACCGCCTTCCGAAACTAGATCAGACTGCGTGTACAGACCTCCGAACTTTACCGCTTAACCGTGCGATTCTCGCGCTAATTCACGCTCTAGCTCTCTCGACTGGCAAGCACCGTTTCCGCTCTGACTCAACCCGAAAGAATTGCATCGCGCACGCAGAAATTCTCGATTGAAGTGTCACCTCAGAGTGAATACCACCAGCTCCAACGTTTTTTGTTCGAGCTAACCTCCGAACCGCTCGTGATCCGGCCGAAAAGGATCAACACTGTTCGACTGATCGTAAGCAATCCGCGTAACGACCATGCACAGCCAACGCTATGGGTACAATTGCTAAGAACCAAGATGGGTCTGTGTTTCAGTATCTTAGCCGTTGAGTCCGACAAGGTTTACGAGCGGCGTGGACGAATTCAGCGCAAGGCCGGAATTCACCCGCAGTGGCATCATCACCCCGACGCGATACGCGTTTCGGAATTAGTGTTCTCCAGATTCAGCGACGCGTTTCGAACCGCGCATCCCAAGTTCAACTACTACGGACCGACTGAGTACAAGGGCGAGGAGATAGCGCAGTTGTGCTACCAACTTAGGGCTGGGCCATGGTTCGACAAGACTGCGGATTGTCTGATTCAAGGCGAGCCGGACGCTCTCAGAAGGATACTCGCATTGGCAGAGCATGCGAACACCAACGGACTGTCACTGCTGGTTTTGGGCATTTAGTGCTCGGGGGGACGTTATAGGGTACTGTACAGCCTCGTCCTGATCCGTCCCTCAAATTCTTGAAGCCTCAGCAACCCTCCTGCACCCCAATTTCCGAATCGTCCGTCATTCGACCGGAGTTCCCCACATTAAGCTGATCAGACCCCCGGCCATGCGACCAGCGACATGTGCGATGAAATTTACATGGGCTGTTCCGTTGGGCGATCCAAGAGACTTCGTCAGCCGTGCATTTGTCCGCGCGGGTTGCAGCGGTTCTTGCTCTGGGAATTACCTAACCGACTTCGGCGTCTGTTGCGCCAATTACAGACATTGTGATCACGCTCAGCGCCAATCCTGCGCACCATGCCAGATATAGAGAACCTCCACGATCTCGTCGGTGTAACGATAGACAATCACGTAGGGTGAAACCACGAGCTCGCGCGTGCCGTTAACTTCGCCCGGTCGGCCCACACCCGGAGCCTTCGCCAGCCCGTCAATGCGGCCGATGATCGTTTGAGCCAAAGTCCGGCCTGCGTCCAGATTGTCCTGCTGTACGTATTTGGCGGCGGCTTCGAATTGGTCGGCGGCTTCTGCGGTCCACCGGATGAATCTCACGGCACTAGCAGCCGGTTGATGCGTTTCGCCACGTCATCGTGGTCGACAAGCTCGCCCCGGTCGGCTTGCGCAATGCCTTTGTTCACTCCGGCAACAAAGAGGGCCTGGCGTTCGAGCATGTGCGCAACCGTGTCTTTGACCAGTTGCTCAGCATCCTTGCCATTTGCATGTGCCACCTGCTTGAGCCGAGACTCAACATCGGGTGCGAAATGTACTTCCATGCCCTCAGGCTAAGTCAAAACAGGCAGCGAAGCAAGTTGCATACATTACGCGAAGATGGTCGAGAAGCTGCTTGACTGATTCCAAGCATTAGGTTTTCCCTACACAACAGAACTTCGGTAGCTCACCAATCCACGGCGAATGCCACGGCTGCTCAAAGCTCAAATCCACCCTAACCAGCGAAATCCCCCAACCATCCCCGCCAGAATCGTAGTATAGTCTATAGAGAACTATAGATTATGCTATCAGGCCACCTCGACCACCTCGAAGCCGAGTCGATCCACATCTTAAGGGAAGTAGCCGCAAGCTTCGCCCGCCCCGTCATCCTTTACTCCGTCGGAAAAGACTCCTCCGTCTTGGTCCATCTTGCCCGTAAAGCCTTCTTTCCAGGCAAGATACCTTTTCCCCTCGTACACATCGACACCACCTACGAATACCCGGAACTGATCGAATTCCGAGACTGGTTCGTCAAAGAAATCGACGCCAACCTCATCGTCCACGTGAACGTTGATGCCGTCGCCGCCGGTACCAACCCCTACGCCCTCGGTACCGCCAAGTGCTGCAGCCTCCTCCGCACCCGCGCCCTCGTCGAAGGCCTCCAGAAACTCCAGGCCGACGCCGCCATCGGCGGAGCCCGTCGCGACGAAGAAAAATCCCGCGCCAAAGAACGCGTCTTCTCCTTCCGCAACCAGTTCGGCCAATGGGACCCCAAAGACCAGCGCCCCGAACTCTGGAACCTCTACAACCCCAAAGTCGACCCCGGCGAATCCATGCGCGTCTTCCCCCTCTCCAACTGGACCGAATTCGACATCTGGAAGTACCTTGAGCGCGAACACATCCCCATCGTCCCCCTCTATTACGCCGCCCCGCGCGAAGTCTACGTCCGCGGCAACACCCTGATCCCCGTAAAGGCGAACGTCCGCCCCCTCCCCGGCGAGACCCCGCAAATCCGCACCTGCCGCATGCGCTCCCTCGGCTGCACGCCCTGCTCTGGTGCCATCGAATCCGACGCCGACACCATCCCCAAGATCATCGACGAGCTCTTCAGCTTCCGTCGCAGCGAACGCGAAAACCGCGTCATCGATCACGACCAGGAAGGCTCCATGGAAATCAAAAAGCGCGAGGGCTATTTCTAAATGCAAACCACCCTACGCTTCTCCACCGCCGGCAGCGTGGACGACGGCAAAAGCACTCTCATCGGCCGTCTCCTCTTCGACACCAAAGGTGCCTACGAAGACCAGATCGAAGCCGTCAAAAAGTCCAAGGTCAACCGCAGCGGCCGCGAGATTGATCTCTCCCTCCTCACCGACGGGCTCAACGCAGAACGCGAGCAAGGCATCACGATCGACGTCGCCTACCGCTTCTTCGCCACACCAACGCGCAAATTCCGCATCGCCGACACCCCCGGCCACGAGCAATACACCCGAAACATGGCGACCGGCGCTTCCACCTCCGACGCCGCCATCATCCTCGTCGACGCCATCAAAGGCGTCAGCCGCCAGACCCTACGCCACGCCACCATCTCGCACCTCCTCGGCATCGAGCACCTCATCTTCGCGATCAACAAAATGGACGCAATGGGCTGGAGCGAAGAAGTCTTCACGAGCATCAAAACAACCCTCGAAGAGCACAGTAAACGCTGGCCCGGAGCCAAGCTCCACTACCTGCCCGTAAGCGCCCTCGACGGCGACAACGTAGCCACACGCAGCGACGTCGTCACCTGGTACAACGGCCCCAGCCTCCTCGATCTTCTCGAGAACCTCGAGATCAGCCCCGCCGCCGCCAACTTCCGCTTCCCCGTCCAGTACGTAGTCCGTCCTGGCGACGGTTTTAGAGGCTTCGCTGGCCGCATCGCCAGCGGCACCGTCAAGCCCGGCGACGCCATCGTAGTCCTCCCCAGCGGCCGTCGCGCCACCGTCAAAGAGATCGCAACCTTCAACGGTCCCCTCGCAGAAGCCAGCGAAGGCCAAAGCATCACCCTTGTCCTCAACGAAGAAGTAGACGTCAGCCGGGGCGACGTAATCGCTCTAGAAACCGCCCGCCCCGAACTCTCCCGCCACCTCGAAGCAGACCTCGTCTGGATGGCCGAAGAACACCTCGAACCCGGCACCCCCTACCTCCTCAAATCCGCCACAAGAGAACTCAGCGCGAAGATCTCGAAGATCGAATGGGCCCTCGACCCCGAAACCGGCAACCACCTCAAGGTCAACTCCGCGGGCCTCAACGACCTCCTCCGCGTCTCAATCGAAACTACCCAACCGCTAGCCTTCGATCCCTACGTCAAGTGCCGCGAAACCGGCAGCTTCATCCTCGTCCACCCGCGAACCAACCG
>JAPKYY010000778.1 GCA_026394095.1 Acidobacteriota bacterium
GACAACGCAACGCCCCCATACCCACCGAGGGCCGTAAACAACATCTCACGCCGCGACTGAAATGCCTTGCTCATTGGATATAAACAAACTCATTCAAATTCAGCAGCACATGAGCAAACGCATCCACCGGCTGCCCTGCTAAAAACTTCACACCCAACTCCAGCTCCCGCTCGTTCGGCCGCCGCGCCAGCACCCGCATATAAGCCAGCTCCACCTGCCCCGCCCGGTCCCCCGGCCGCGCCTCCTCCAGATACCGGCCCAAATGCTTCGACTGCGACAACACAAACTCATTATTCAGCAACGTCAGAGCCTGCGTAGGAACCGTCGTAGTATTCCGCGCCCCGCAAGACACGTTCTGGTCCGGCAAATCAAACACCTCAAACATCGGAAACGGCAGTCCGCGCTTCCGGTAAACATAAACGCTCCGCCGCCAAACCTCCGGGCCATCCTTGTCCTGATTCCAGATGCCGTGCGTCATCGCACTCAACACCTCAGGCTGCAACACCGGAAAAACCGCCGGCCCACCCACCTTCGCATTCAAAGTCCCGGCCGCCGCCATTATCGAATCCCGAACACTCTCCGCCTCCAGCCGGTGCACTGGGAACCTCCACAACCTCTCATTCCGTGGGTCCGCCTTCATACTCCCGGCATCATCAAATCGCGAATCCATCCGGTAAGTCGCCGAATTCAGAATCAGCCGGTGCATCTGCTTCACACTCCACCCACTGCGGACAAACTCCGTTGCCAGCCAATCCAGTAACTCCGGGTCACTCGGCAGATCCCCCATCTTGCCGAAGTTATCGATACTCTTCACAATCCCTGAGCCAAAGTGATGATGCCAGATCCGGTTCACCATCACCCGTGCCGTCATTGGATTCTCAGCCGAACCCAACCACTGCGCCAGCGCTAGGCGCCGCCCGGAAGTCTTCCCGCCGGCCGTCTCAACAGCCGTCTTCACCTCACCCTTCGCCAGCACCGCAGGAAAGCCCGGCTCCATCCTCTCACCCCTACTCTGTACATCCCCGCGTATCAGAAAGTAACTCGGCGGCGCTTGATACCGCCCCGGCCCCTCATGCAGAAACGGCCCCGCCTCCGGGTCCTTACCGCTTCCCTTACCCGGTGCTGGCTCATCCCCAGGCCCATCTGGCGTAGAACGGTAATCCCCATCCGTAATCCCCATCGCCACAGGCAGCGGTGCCGGCCGCGTCTGCTCAATCTCTGCAATTTGCGCAAGCAACGCACGCTTCCGCGACAGATCCGCAGCACTAGCCACGCGATCAATCTCCGCACTCGATACGCCCGTAGTCCGAATCACCTGGTTCGCCAGCAACACCTGCCCCGGTGTCCTCAGCGCCTCCGGAGTCCGAATCGCCTCCCGAACATTCTCCGGATACCGCGCATACTTAGCCGGCAGAATCTTCTCCCGGTAAGGTGCCTCGATATCCCGAATCTCCGCCCGCAACGGCCGGATCCGCGCATCCACTGCCTCACTCAAACGCTTGTGCTCAGCAGAAGGCACCAGAGGATGATCCACCTCCACATACCCAAACAGCGAAGCCTGCAACCGGTAATAATCCTTCTGCGCAATCGGATCAAACTTATGGTCATGACACCGTGCACACTGCACAGTCAGCCCCATCACGCCCCGCCCAATCGTCGCAATCATGTCATCGAGATACTCATAGCGAAACTCCGGATTGTCCTTCTCGCGATAACCCACCTTCGCATGGCTCCGCAAGAATCCAGTGGCCGTCAATGTCTCAGGCGTAGGCCGCTCCACCTCATCCCCAGCCAACTGCTCCACCAGAAAACGGTCAAACGGCTTATCCGCGTTAAAAGCAGCGATCACATAATCCCGGTACCGCCACGCATTCGGCCGGTCAAAATCATGCTCATAACCATTCGAATCCGCATACCGAGCAACGTCCAGCCAATGCCGTCCCCACCTCTCCCCATAATGCGGCGAAGCAAGCAAGCGCTCCACCAGCTTCTCCCACGCATCGGCCGTCCGATCCTCCACAAACTCTGCCACCTGCGCCAGCGTAGGCGGCAACCCGGTGAGATCGAGATAAGCCCGCCGCACCAGCGTATTCCGCGAAGCCTCCCCTGCAAAAGTAATCGCCCCACGCCGCTTCCCCACCAGATAATCCACCGCATTCAAACCCGCAGGCACAACCGGCCGCACCGGCTTCTGAAATGCCCACCAAACCTCAACCTTCGTTACACCCCACACTGCCCCCTCAGCAATCCACTTACGCACCGCCTCAACTTCTTCCACCCCAAGCGCTCCCCCCATTGGCATCGCCGGCTTCTCCAGCCCCGCCACCATTCGGTACAACCGGCTCTGCTCCGGCTTCCCAGGCACAACAACACCCAGCATCGCCTCGCGTGCAGTCAACTTCAGCCCACCCATCTGCACCGATTCCCCGTGACACTTCCAGCACCGCGTCCGCAGCAGAGGTTCAATCGAGGATTCAAACAATGGCTCCGCACCAGGCAAGCAGCCTGCAAGAAGCAACCCGGCGATCAAACGAAGATTCATCAAACCCGCCGGAATCATATCACGCCATCACAACTTGCCAACGCACCCCCTCACCGAATACGCTGTGTAAGGCTTAATGTAAAGCCACAAAACGAAAATCCCCATGATGCGATCCACATTCACTACCCTGATGCTGCTCTGCTGCAGCCTTTTCTCCGCCAGCGCCGCCGACTTCTTCGGCACCTGGAATCTGAACACCGCCAAGTCCAAAGCCGAAGGTATCCAACTCCCCAAGCAACAGACCGTAATCTACTCCAAGACCGCTACCGGCTTCGACTACAAGGCCACCGGCACCGCCCCTACTGGTGAAGCGATCAGCGCCACCTTCACCTACGTCAAGGACGGCGAAGAAATCAAGACCACCGGTTTCCCCAACTGGGATGCACTCATCGTCAAGAAGGGCATGGACATCAAAACCACGATCCAGCTCAAACGCAAAGGCGAAGTCATCGGCACGGTCACCCGCGTCCTCCAGCCCGGCGGTATGGTCATGACCCTATCGGCCAAGCTTACGCTCCCCGACGGCAAAAAAGCCTCCTACAACTACGTCTACGATCGCAAGTAGCGAAACTGACCGCCTGACGTCATTTGGTCATATTTGGCCGCAATCGAGTGGCGTCAGGCCAACGCGATCCTGATTCTCACTGCCCATAGCCTCTTCCCGAATGGCATCAGAAGTGCTCCACCAACTCTGGAGGAACTTCATATAAATGATTAGTGTTCTAGGTTGGATCTTTTTTGGATTGATCGTCGGTATCATGGCAAAATTTGTCATGCCGGGAAAAGACCCCAGCGGTCTTATCCTCACCATTCTCTTGGGCATCGCAGGTGCCATACTTGGGGGTTGGATCGGGACATCCCTTGGCTACGGCGCTCAAGGCCAGTCCGCAGGCTGGATCATGTCCATACTCGGTGCTGTAATCCTGCTCGCGGCCTATCGATTTATGTTCAATCCCACCAGAATATAGATCGACTGACTTACTCAATAAAAAAGAGCGGTCCCTCTTCGATAGGGATCGCTCTTTTCTTTACCGCCCAAAGAACTCACTTACTCGCTGTAGCGTAGGGCTTATCCGATTGGTTATAGTCGCCGGCAGCTTCACCACTCGAGGACACGTCCTTCGCCCCGGTCGTTTCAAGAAGCTTCTTTGACTTGGTTGCCCATGCACTGTCGTCGCAAT
>JAPKYY010000950.1 GCA_026394095.1 Acidobacteriota bacterium
GCCGCCGCCCTTCTCTCTATTTCACTGCCGCACGATAGACTTGCATGCTCAACTCTGCCGTGTGGCGCCAACTGAAAGCCTTTGCTCGCTCGATGCTCGCTGCACATAACCTGGCATGATACTCATCGTCACTGGCAATGCGATCCATGCCCGTTGCAATCTCCTCAACAGATTCCGGATCTACCAGATGCGCCGCACCTCCGGCCACCTCTGGCAGGCAAGATGTCTTTGAGGTCAGCACTGCCGTCCCACAACTCATCGCCTCGACCACAGGCAGGCCAAAGGTCTCCCAAAGAGATGGGAATGTGAGCGCCCTTGCCCCGGCATATAGCGCAGGAAGCTCTTCGAAACGCGATGTGCTCAGCCGCACCACCTCATCTTCAATGCCTAGTTTGGCGATCAGTTGGTCCGCTTTCTCCGCGCCCCAAAACCGTGAGCCGCAAAGCACCAACTTCATATCGGAAGAGACACTTTTCTTGAATTGGGCGAAGGCCTCAATAATTCGAAATATGTTCTTTCGTGCTTCAAGCCGGCCCGAAAACACAAAGTACGGCGCACTGATGCCGTATCTCTCCCGCACCAGGGCCTGCACCTCTTCTTTTGGCATTGGATGAAAGGCATCACTTGCTGCCATGGGAACCACGGGAAGCCGTTCCCGTGCGATGCCCGTTCTTTCATGCGTCCAATCCTGAAGAGATTTGCTGTAGCAGACGATGGCCCTCGATGTATCGATTCCGCGCTGAAACAAAAATCTCATTCGCCGTCCAACTGCCGGGTCGAACATTTCAGGAAATAAAAAAGGGCTGCTGCACGGCAATGTGTAAACCTGCGTCCCCGCCCCATACACGGGAGGAATGAATGTGGAGTGCAACACCTCAGGCCGGTAACGAGCCACCAGCGCGGGTAGACTCACCAACATACTCGCCGGACGAATGCTTGGCCAGAGTACATGCTGGCTGATGTTCGGCTGCTTTACTCCCACCGCCTTTGGGCCATTTGCGTAAAGGAATATGTAGTGCAACTCGTCGGTAGTGTTGATCTCGGCCATAGCACGGGCAAGTTCAAGCTCATACCGTTCCGTACCAGATCCATGCGGGCCAGGGTTTCCGGCATTTCCAAAGAAGAATGCAAGCTTCATCTTTCGCCTCCACTAGCGATTCGCCGGGCCCCGGATGCAAAATCAATCATCGGGCGCCACTTCAGATCTTCCGCCGCGCGCTTCCAGGAATAGACGTGATGCAGCTGAAAGAAATCAACTTTTGTCGAGTCGATAGGAAGACGCCGCAATCCTGCCGGAAGCATCGTCTCGCACGCAAAGGCCGCAACTCGAGCTAGCGCCACCGGGATCCGGATCCTCGGCGGATCAACCCCGTACGCAGCCGCTATCTCTTCACACATCTGCATGGTTGTTAGGGGCGTTGGTCCAACGATGTTGTAGATGCGGCCACTAATGTTTTTGCTGCTGGCAGCTAGCACAAGCGCTTCGACAAGATCTTCAACCGCTACCGGCTGAACACCGTTTGCACCCTTTCCAATTACAACCATTCGGCCCGTCTCAATGAGTCGAAACAGCTTGCGAGTCGTAACAGATCGCGCTCCGTACACCAGCCCAGGCCGGACAATCACAACTTCCATTCGAGCTTCTGCGTATCCGGCAAACAAGTCTTCTGCAAGTCGTTTGGAGATCGCATAGCGGCCGCGAGGCTCACCTTGCCACTCTTCATCGACCGGCTCGCAGCTAGGTGCCCCTCCGCTCACCGCAACAGAAGAAACATGGATAAATCTCCCCACTCCTTCAGCGATCGAGGCCTCCACCAGGTTCTTTGTTCCGTCAACATTGGCTGCTCGAAAGTCCCCTTCCGGCGCAGATGGCGGTCCCAGCAGGGCCGCGCTGTGAAAGACTGTCTCCACTCCCTCAAGCGCCCGCTTCAAGCTCTCCGGCTGCCGCAAATCCCCAACATGTGGTTGGGCCCCGGCCGCTAACCACGCCTCGGCAGCAGCCCGCTCACGCACCAGCACCCGCACTTCATGTCCCCTCTTCAGTAATGCCCCCACAAGCTCTGCGCCCACAAATCCCGTCGCACCCGTCACCAGCGCCAATCCGATATCGCGATCACTATTGGACATGATCGCCACTCTTCAGCACCAGAAGGTCCTGGAAGCTAAGAAAGTCCGCCCGGCCACTCCACGATCCAAAGTGTGTCGCTTCCACTTCAAGGCCTGCCGCCCTCACCATCCTCGTGATGTCCTCTGGATCATAAGCAATCAAATACTCCGGCACCATCTGGTCCGCAATCAGGCACCCTTCGAATTCATAGGGGAATTCAAACCTCGACTTACCCTCCCGCATCGCCTGCCGGGTCACTTCATCCAAAAGGAAAAACGATGCCACACACCGGCCGCCAGGTGCCAGCATGCGCCGGATCTCCACAAGGTAAGTAGACATCGCGGAACGGCGCATGTGCGTAAATACAGACTTGAGAACGATCACATCGAAGCCTTCATCCGCATAGGGGAATCGGAAAGCAATCGGGTCGACCACTCCACCAGGATTGTAAAGCGTGTTGGCAACGTCAGCTTGCGTGAATTGGAAATGTGGGTAGACAGGGCTGATATGCCCGCGGCACCAGTCGATAGCTTCAGCGTCCGGATCAAAGCCCTCATAACGTCCAGCGCTAGACAGAATCTCCGCCATTTCAATCGCAAGTGGTCCGCAACCACAGCCAATATCCAGAAACCTCGTTGTGGGCTTCACGCTTACCAGCGATTGCAGCAGCACCGCAAACTGATGAGCAATCGTGCGGTATTCGCCCACTTTCAGGAATGAGAAGAAGCACCCGATACGCACCCGCAATCGGCAAGGTGGCAGTAGCGGGTGCCTAAGTCCCCGAATCGCATCAAAACAATCCACCGCCTGACAAATGGCTTCCCGTAGCAAAGGCTTGATTGGATTGCGTAACAACCTTCGCACCTTCAGAGGAATCCGGGCTGGAACAACAACCTCTTTCACCGCTGTCATGCGGCGTCCTTCTTTTCGATCCAAAGCATCAGCACCGGGTTCAACATACTTCCGTAGCGGCCGGGAGCGGCAGGATCCGACGCCCACTCCAGATAGCGATCAATCCACGGCCCAACAAACGCAAGCCAGCCAGGAAGCCGCCCCCAACGAAAGTGCCCGCGAACACTCAGCAGACGAATATCTACATCGAAAGACGAAAAAGCCTTGCGCAGCTCCGCAAGGCTTGCGTCGGTCGGACGAGCGCTACCGGGTACATAAATTTTCCTCGCGATAAGGTCAAGCGGGCATCGGCCATTACTGATCGAGAGCAGAATCGCCCCTCCAGGCTTCAGTAATTCTTGCAATACGTCAGCCGCTTCCCCATGCGCCTCAGCGCTTCCAGCCATCCGGCCAAACCATGGCGTGAAGATCAGATCAAAGCTTTCCCGGCGCAAAGCAATTTGTTTCCAGTCCGTCAATACAGGCGACTGGTGCCATCGCCACTTCGAATAGTTTGACAACTGGGGGATGACTACATGGCAAAGATGGCCCAACTCTCGCAGCCGTTGCGATTCCTCATCGTCATCAGGACCAAACTGCAGACACCTCAGCCGGAAACGTGTAGATAGTGTCGATTCAAAAATACGCGGCACTAAATATCGATCAACCCACTCCGCACCTGGATTTCCGGATTGCATGGTGAAATTTGCTCAGAGACCAGTATAAGGGCATGTCTCTGCTTAAACGCGCTCAAGTGCCTTCGCAATGCTGCTTAGCGCCATCTCCAGCGTCTTGCGCGAAGTCCCAAGATTCATCCTCATACGCCCGGTCCCGGCCTGCCCATAATTAGTCCCGGCATTGATCTGTACCTTGGCCTGCTTCACCAGAAATTCCTGCACGATCATCTCCGCCGTGACAGGCCGGGCCGAAGCCGCACGGCCCTGATTTGCCTTAGCCGCCTGGACTCCCGCCCCAATTCGTTCAATCAACCCCGACACATCCACCCACCCAAGATAAGTCCCCTGCGGCTTCGTGTACTTCAGCAACGGAATCCGCTTCGCGACAAAGTCCGCAACAAATTCGTGATTGCCATCAATATACGAGATCAGCTGCTTCAGCCAGGGCTCCCCCTCGTTCAGTGCCGCCTGAGAAGCAACAACTCCAAGTGTGTTGATGTCCCCGCTATGGCCTGTCGCCGCGATCCGGGCCATGTAATCCGCATTGTCAGAGAACATCCAGGCAGCCTTCAGTGCTGAAAGATTAAAAGACTTGCTCGCCGCCTTGAACGTAACGCTATTGTTCACCACTTCGCGATTCTCAAGCAATGAGTACGGAGTGTACTGATTCCCTTTGGTAACCAGATCGCAGTGGATCTCATCCACCAGCACAACCACCCGGCGCTTCGTACAAAGTTCTCCAACAGCCGTCAATTCCTGGCGGGACCAAACGTTGCCGGTAGGGTTGTTCGGGTTACAAAGAATCAGCGAGTGCGTATCGATCGTAATATGACGATCCAGCGCTTCCAGATCCAGTTGGTAGCGGCCATTCACCTGCTTGAGAGGACATTCCTGCGGCTTGCACCCGGCAGCCGAAACATCTCCGAAGAAGCCATCGTAGGTAGGCGTCAGCAGCAGTACCTTGCTCCCCGCCGGCGAGAATGCACGAATCGCGCTGATGATGGCCGGATGAACCCCGGTAGCCAGT
>JAPKYY010000124.1 GCA_026394095.1 Acidobacteriota bacterium
GCCTGGGCCACATGGAGGGGGCTGCGGAGGCTGGCGGCGAGAACCTGCGTAGTGTAGCCGTAGTTTCCGTAGATGGTGCAGATGGATTCGATCAGTTCCATGCCGAGCTGGGCGATGTCATCGAGGCGGCCGACGAAGGGGCTGACGATGTAGGCACCAGCCTTGGCGGCGAGGAGAGCCTGAGCGGGCGAGAAGCAGAGGGTAACGTTGGTACGTACGCCTTCTTTAGCAAATTCAGAACAGGCTTCAATGCCGTCGCGGGTGAGCGGAAGCTTGACCACGATGTTCTTGTGGATCTTGGCGAGCTTGTGGCCTTCGATCACCATTTGCTTCGCTTCAGTAGAAACGACTTCAGCTGAGATGTCGCCGTCGATGATGTCGCAGATGCGAGCAACCTGCTCTTCAATTGCGATACCTTCCTTGGCGATTAGCGATGGGTTGGTGGTTACGCCGTCGACGATGCCCCAGGCAACGGCTTTCTTGAGTTCATCCAGGTTTGCGGTATCGAGAAAAATCTTCATTTGAGTGGTTTTAGCCCTTGATTACTGTGTTGGTGAGCGACGCAAGTCCTTCGATTTCAATCGAGACCTGGTCGCCAGGTTGCATTGGCCCCACACCTGCCGGAGTCCCAGTTGCGATCACATCGCCGGGTTCAAGTGTCAGGAATGAGCTTACGAAGGCGAGTATAGCACCCAAGTCGAAGATCATCTGCGAGGCGGTACCTTCCTGTTTCAACTCGCCGTTGAGGCGGGTGCGGAGAGTAGTTTTGCTCAAATCGAAGTCTTCTTTAGCGACCATCCAGGGGCCAACCGAACAGAAGGTGTCGAAGCCCTTGCCGCGGGTCCACTGGCCGTCTTTCTTTTGAAGGTCGCGGGCGGTGATGTCGTTGACGCAGGTGTAACCGAAGATGTAATCCATCGCCTGGTCTGCCGGGATGTGCCGGCCCTGTTTGCCAATGATGAGCCCGATTTCGCCTTCAAAGTCTACGCGGCTGGATTGGGGTGGATAGACGATGTTGTCACCGTGGGTGATGAGTGACGAGGGGGGCTTGAGGAAGATGAGCGGCTCTGTGGGGACGTCATTGCCGAGTTCCTTGGCGTGGTCTACGTAGTTGCGGCCAACGCAAACGATCTTGGAAGGCAAGACGGGAGGGAGAAGGCGAACGTCGGACAGCTTGTGATCTTCTGCGAAGGACTTGCTGAAAAGTGCCGGCGTCTCGATCACCTTGTCGCCGTCGAGGATGCCATAGAGGCCATGGGTGGTTGTCGGTGCTGCGTCTTTAGATAGTGCAAAGCGGATGTATTTTGTCATGGGATAAGAATCTCTACCTGGGTAGATTTTGGGCTTTCGTTTCCTTTTCGGTCTACTGCTGTGATTGCGTATCGATAGGTTTGACCATTTTTGATGGCAGCATCGCGATAGCTGGCTGCGGTTGTAGATTCGGCGACCTTTGTAAATGCGCCAGTTGTGGCGCGATAAATGCGGTAGGCGGCGAGGTCGGTTTCCTGGTTTCGTTCCCAACTCAGCTGGACTGCGTTAGGACCCGCAAGGGCTGAGAGGCCCAGTGGGGCAAGTGGTGGGAAAGTGTCGACTGGGGTAATGCCGAGAGGCTCACTGATTTCGCTGATTGCGGATTCTTCGAGGGCCTGTACTGTGTATTGATAGGTGGTGTCGTAAGAGGCGCCGATGTCGGTGAATTTAGGTGCTTTTACCACTGCCATTTCTACAGGCTCTGCATCGGTGCTGGCCTTGCGGAATAGCTTCCACGTGATGCCGGGGCGGGGGTTGCTTTGAGTCCAATCCAGTTCGATGCCGGCAGCTGTTGCTACCGCGCGAAGTTGGGCCGGTTTTTCGAGTGGGCCAACAACCTTGAGAGTGACGAAATTGGACCATGGGGACACTCGCATCTTTGGATTGGCAATCCGTACGCCAAGGATGACTTCCTGGTTCGCCCAGTCTTTGGCGGGGACTTTGGTTTCGACTTTGCCGGGTTCCTTGGCCGTGGTGTCGACAGTACGCGCTGCCCCACTCCAGGTGTCCGGGTTGAAGGGCTGCGTCGGGCTGAGGCCGATTTTGAGGTCGAGTCCGCCTAGCGTCTTCTGATCGAGACCTTCCATTGTCTTGTCTGGAATCGTAAAGGTTATGAGTAGATCGGGGCCCACCTGACGGGCGCTGAGGTCTGTTACTGGAGTTGGGACTTTCAGAGCCGGAGGCAGCGGGTCGCCGACGTAGGCGCAGCCGGTGAGGGCGAGAATCGAAATGAGAGTCAGAGCGAAACGCATTAGAGGATGTACCGGCTGAGGTCCTGATCTTTGACGATACTGGAGAGTTGTTTGCGGACGTATTCAGCGTCGATGGTGATTTTCTTCTTCTTGAGGTCCGGGCCCTCGAAAGAGATCTCTTCGAGTACTTTTTCAAGAATTGTGTGGAGGCGGCGCGCCCCGATGTTTTCAGTGGACTGATTCACTTCGGCGGCGAGCTTTGCCATTTCTTCGATGGAATCGTCGCCGAATTTCAGCTTTATACCCTCGGTTTCAAGTAGAGCGATATATTGCTTGGTCAAAGCGTTCTTCGGCTCTTTGAGGATACGGACGAAATCTGCGTGAGTAAGGCTTTGCAACTCCACACGAATGGGGAAGCGACCCTGGAGTTCTGGAATCAGGTCTGAGGGTTTGGCGACGTGGAATGCGCCGGCGGCGATAAACAAAATGTGGTCTGTGCGGACGAAGCCATAACGTGTGTTAACGGTGGTGCCTTCGACGATGGGGAGAATGTCGCGCTGGACCCCTTCGCGGGAAACATCAGGACCGGTGCCGCCTTCACGACCGGCGATCTTGTCGAGTTCGTCGAGGAATATGATGCCGTTCCGCTCGACACGGTCGAGGGCTTCTTTGGTGATCTGGTCCATATCGATGAGGCGTTCTTCTTCCTCTTCGGTAAGGTAGTCCAGGGCATCGGGCACCTTCATCTTGCGCTTCTTCATCCGGGGCCCGAAGAGGCCAGGGAGCATTTCCTGAAGGTTGGCACCCATTTCTTCCATGCCCGGAGCAGTTGCGACCTGTACTTGGGGTAGCTTCTCTTTGACGTCGATTTCGACCATCTTGTCGTCGAGCTTGCCGGCGCGGAGTTTCTCGCGTAGCTTGTCGCGGGTTTTGTCGGCGGTCTTCTCGGTGGTCTCGGTGCCCTCAGGCAGAGGGGCGGTTAAGAGATCGAGGAGACGGTCTTCAGCATTTTGTTCAGCACGCTCGGCGACTTCGTCGAGGCGCTCTTCGCGTACGAGGTCGATTGAGATCTCGACCAGATCACGGATCATGCTTTCGACATCCCGGCCAACATAGCCGACTTCGGTGAACTTGCTGGCTTCTACTTTGAGGAAGGGCGAGTTGGCAAGCTTGGCAAGGCGGCGGGCGATTTCGGTTTTGCCGACGCCGGTTGAGCCGATCATGAGGATGTTTTTTGGCATCACCTCTTCGGCCATTTCGGGGTCGAGGCGTTGGCGGCGGATGCGGTTGCGCAAGGCGATGGCAACGGCCTTCTTTGCGTCTGCCTGGCCGACTACGTATTTGTCGAGTTCAGCGACGATTTCTCGCGGAGTAAGCTCATCGAGCAGAGGCGCATCGTCGTTTTTTAGATTGGGCAGGTAGATCACCATTTAGTTCAGTTCTTCGATTGTGATGTTGTGGTTTGTGTAGACGCAGATGTCGCCCGCGATTTTCATCGAGCGTTCCACAATTTCGCGGGCACTGAGATTTGTGTTTTCGAACAAAGCGCGGGCGGCGGATATGGCAAAGGGGCCGCCGGATCCGATCGAAGCGATCGCGTCGTCTGGTTCGATTACATCGCCGTTACCTGAGAGCAGAAAGGTGCTTTCGAGGTCGGCTACGACAAGCATGGCTTCGAGGTGCCGGAGCATCTTGTCGGTTCGCCAGTCTTTGGCGAGTTCGACGGCCGAGCGTGGAAGCTGACCATTGTGTTGTTCCAGTTTGGCTTCAAAGCGGGCAAATAGACTGAAGGCGTCGGCTGTTGAGCCGGCAAAGCCAGCGAGAATCTTGCCGTTATAGAGGCGGCGGAGTTTACGGGCTCCGCTTTTGAGAACTTCAGAGCCCTGCGTCACCTGGCCGTCGCCAGCCATGACGACCTTGCCTTCGCGGCGCACGCTCAGGATTGTGGTCGATCGTATCCGTTGTTTCATTCCAAACTCCAGTGTAAGATCAATGGCATCCCTATGATTGAACTCAAAGTCAACGGTCAGGCGCGCAAGTTTGACGGCGATGGCGATATGCCTCTGCTGTGGTACCTCCGGGAAGAGCTTTCTCTAACCGGTTCGAAGTTTGGATGTGGCATGGGTCTGTGTGGTGCATGTACGGTGCATCGCAATGGCGAAGCGATTCGAAGCTGTGTCACTCCGGTGAAAGATGTCGCCGGAAAAGACATCACCACGATCGAGGGTTTGAGCCCGAATGGAACGCATCCCTGCCAGGTGGCATGGGAAAAGCACGGTGTGGCGCAGTGTGGCTATTGCCAGGCTGGCCAGATCATGCAGGCGGCCTCGCTGCTTAAGAAGACGCCAAAGCCGACTGACGATCAGATTGATGCGGCGATGAACGGCAATATCTGCCGTTGTGGCACCTACACGCGTATCCGTGCAGCAGTGAAGTCGGCAGCGGGGGTGAAAGCATAATGTCGAATATCAACTACGGTGAGAGCCGTCAGGCTCCCGAGAGAATTTCTGAAACGACAAAGCTGGCCAAGCAAGCCTATTCGCAATACGACCAGAGCGTGCAGATGCTCGATCGTCGGGGATTTGTCGGTACGGTGTTGTCAGCCAGCGCGCTTGTTCTGGGTGTGAGCGTGACTTCGAGTGAAGCGACTGCGGCCCCTACAACCTGGGAGCCGAGTGTGTACCTGGGCTTTGAGGCCAATGGCACGGTTGTGATTATGGCGCATCGCAGCGAAATGGGCACCAGCAGCAGAACGACGCTGCCGATGATGCTGGCCGATGAACTGGAAGCCGACTGGAAGAAAGTGCGTGTTGAGCAGGCACTCGGTAATGAGAAGTATGGCTCGCAGAATACCGACGGGTCGTGCTCAGTGCGTGACTTTGGCGCTGCGATGCACAAGGCAGGCGCTACGGCCCGTACGATGTTTGAGCGCGCTGCGGCCCAGAAGTGGGGTTGCCAGCCTGGCGACGTTGCCGCCTCGCAAAGCAAGGTTGTCAATGGCAAGACCAAGCAGACGCTGACCTACGCTGAACTGCTGCCCGTTGCGATGAAGATGGAAGTGCCTAAAGAGCACGAGCTTCGCTACAAGACGCCCGACCAGTACAAGCTGATTGGCAAGAAGGTGCCGATGCTTGACGATCACGACATTGTGATCGGTAAAGCAACTTACGGTATGGATGCCAAAATGCCTGGCATGCTCTATGCGATGGTGGAGCGGCCACCGGTGTATGGCAGCAAGGTGAAGAGCTTTGACAATGCAGCGGCATTGCAGGTGAAGGGTGTTACGCAGACGGTTGAGCTGCCGATGTTCAAGGCACCTCATTTGTTCCAGCAATTGGGTGGCGTGGCCGTGCTCGGCAACAGCACCTGGGCGGTAATGCAGGGACGAAAGAAGCTGAAGATCGACTGGGAACAAAGCCCGCATCAGGGTTACAACTCGGCCGATGAAAAGAAGTTTCTACTCGACTCTGTGCAGAAGCCTGGCAAGGTAGTGCGCAATCGCGGTGACGTAGATGCGGCCTTCGCCAAGTCTGCCAAGACGCATGAAGCAAACTACTATGCTCCGCTACTGTCGCATGCTCCGATGGAGCCGCCGGTTGCCGTGGCTGAGTTTAAAAACGGCAAGGTAGAAACATGGTGCCCGACGCAGAATCCGCAGGCAGTGCAGGATGCAGTAGCTGCGGCAATGGGGATTCCGAAGACCGACGTGATCTGCCATGTGACTTTGCTTGGCGGTGGCTTTGGCCGCAAGTCAAAGCCTGATTATGTGGTGGAAGCAGCGTTGCTGTCGAAGGCAACCGGTAAGCCAGTGAAGGTAGTCTGGACTCGCGAAGACGACATCAAGTTCGACTACTATCACACCGTATCGGGCATGCACATGAAGGCTGGTATGGATGCCGATGGGAAGCTGAATTCGTGGTTATTCCGCTCGGCGTTTCCGCCGATTGCTTCAACTTTTGCTCCCGGTGCACAATACGGTGCCGAGTTTGAAGTGGGTATGGGCCTGAACGAATTGCCATACGATGTGCCAAACATCCGTGGTGAGTATCTGCCAGCTCCGTATCTAGTTCGCCTCGGCTGGATGCGCGCTGTATCTCATGTTTACAATGCGTTTGGCTTCGACAGGTTCCTCGATGAGCTGGCCGCTATGAACAACACGGATTACGTTACCTAT
>JAPKYY010000410.1 GCA_026394095.1 Acidobacteriota bacterium
TCCACAAAAAAAATGAGCCGGTCCGAAGACCGGCTCAACCAAACGTTTCTGCTTTTGACTACAGCTTAGTAGCGGTAGTGGTCAGACTTGTAAGGAACATCCACCGGTACGCCGATGTAATCGGCCTGAGCGGGGGTGAGGGTGGTAAGCTTCACGCCTATCTTCTCGAGGTGCAAGCGGGCCACTTCTTCGTCAAGGTGCTTCGGCAGGATGTAGACGCCGACAGCGTACTCGTCCTTCTTCTTCCACAGATCGAGCTGTGCAAGAGTCTGGTTGGCGAAGCTGTTGGACATTACAAAGCTGGGGTGGCCCGTTGCGCAACCGAGGTTGACGAGGCGGCCTTCAGCCAGCATGTAAATGCTGTTGCCGGTGGGGAAGGTGTACTTGTCTACCTGGGGCTTGATGTTCAGGCGCTCTACGCCAGGCTCAACATTCAGCTTGTCGACCTGGATTTCGTTGTCGAAGTGGCCGATGTTGCAGACGATTGCCTGATCCTTCATGTGGCGCATGTGCTCGAGGGTGATGACGTCGACGTTGCCAGTGGTGGTGACATAGATGTCACCGATGCCCATGGTCTCTTCGATCGTGGTGACCTGGAAGCCTTCCATTGCGGCCTGCAGAGCATTGATCGGGTCGATTTCGGTTACGATCACGCGTGAGCCCATGCCACGCAGTGAGTGTGCGGAGCCCTTGCCCACGTCACCATAGCCGCAAACTACAGCTACCTTGCCGGCTAGCATGACGTCGGTGGCACGCTTGATACCATCGGCCAGGCTCTCGCGGCAGCCGTAGAGGTTATCAAACTTGGACTTGGTCACTGAGTCGTTGACGTTGATAGCGGGGACAAGCAGCTTGCCGTCGTTCAACATCTTGTACAGGCGATGGACACCGGTGGTGGTCTCTTCGCTGACACCCTTCCACTCGGCAACAATCGGATGCCAGAAATTCTTGTTTTCGGCGTAGACCTTCTTGAGCAGGTCCTTGATTACTTTCTCTTCGTGCGAGCCGGAAGGAGTGTTGACCCAATCCGAACCGTTTTCGAGTTCATAACCCTTGTGGATCAGCAGCGTAACGTCGCCGCCGTCGTCGATCACAAGCTGAGGGCCTTTGCCCTTGCCGTGGTCGACAGCTTTGAGGGTGCAATCCCAATATTCTTCGAGTGTTTCACCCTTCCAGGCGAAAACGGGAACACCGGCGGCGGCAATGGCCGCAGCGGCGTGATCCTGCGTCGAGAAAATATTGCAGCTCGCCCAGCGAACATCGGCGCCCAGATCCACCATCGTCTCAATGAGAACGGCGGTCTGAATCGTCATGTGCAGCGAGCCCGTGACGCGCGCGCCGGCAAGCGGCTGCTCGGCGGCATACTCCTCGCGCAGTGACATCAGGCCGGGCATCTCGTGCTCGGCAATCTTGATCTCTTTGCGACCCCACTCGGCAAGCGAGAGGTCGGCGACGCGGTAATCGCTGCTGGTTAGAGGTGCTGCAATGGTGCTGCTCATGTCTTAACTCCTTTTGTGACGCAGATTATAGTTCGCAGCCGCACGCAAAGCGGTTGATACCACGAAATCGTTTGTAGCACTGGCTTCACAACGCCTGACGTCAAATGCAACAGTGAGCGGTTTCCCCTCCAACACGCATCTTCCTGCCCAACGAGACTGTTCCAGCGACGCTAAAGCACGAGCACGAGGTGCTCAAGCGCAACGTCGTGACCATCCACATGCGCCCAGAATGGGTCGACGTCTCGTCGCACAAACCCGAGTCGACCATAGAGGC
>JAPKYY010000614.1 GCA_026394095.1 Acidobacteriota bacterium
TCCTGCACGCTGCGCTCGCGCACCGTTACGGTTACTTGCATTGGCACCAGATTTGCGGGGCAAGTTTGCGCTTCGAGGCTCGCCAGAAACGCCACTAGTAATAAACCCATTAACTTCATTTTCGCTCGATTCTGCTGGAACTCGGACCTGCAAATTGGTTTCTAATAGGCTATGACGCCGCGCACCCCCAGTCGCGTTCCTTTTGTTACTGTCTTCGTGGCGGCGCTTGCTTTGCAGGCCATTGTCCCGCGCGCGGTGCTTTATTCAAACGCATACTGGGCAGGCGGCCTGATTCTGGGAAGCCTCCTGCTGGCCAGCGGAAGCATGCTGATTGGCGGAGGGCCGGGCTACTCCTCCACCTTATCTGCTGTGCTCTGGCTCATCCCGGCATTGATTCTTACCTACAACAACAGTCTGCTCGCCCTTCTTTGTCTGGTTCCGATGTTGGCCGGATTGAATCGGTATCTTCCGCGCACTGAGGCCCCGGAAGCGCGCGGGCCGATTGCTGCATTGCTAATCCACGCTGCGGTTGCCATTCACTTTAGTGCTCCTGCAGTGCTGGCGCTGGTGCCTGCCGCACTCGGCATTGCACTGATTCTCTGGGCTAGAGAAATGCCTGCAAAACCGCGCGATTTCAGGATCGTCTCGGGCGCGATCGCGGCGATGCTGACGCTGTTTCTACTAAGACCTGCTGAACCAATGATGCCGGGCAGCTCGGTTCAGGCAACAACACTGATCGCCCCACCAAAAGAGTTGAACGCAGGTAGCAGCAGCAATGCGCACCGTGGTATCGTTCTTCGCCCCAAAGCAGAAACCCAAGACCACAAACTGCCGCCTCCGCCCAAAATCCAAATCGAAGCGCGGCGGGCGATTCCGAGAATTCCGATGGAGATCCCTTTTAGTGGGGTCTATTGGCTATTTCAAACCCCGCTAACCAGGCCTCCTTCAAATTCTCCGGTTTTGGAGGAATCCCCTCTCGATGGTGAGTTTAGTTCTGACGACAGGACACCAATCAGGCTCGATGCCCACCAGACTTTCAACCAAGCCTTCCCTCTTGGAAGGATCGAATCGATTGGAGTGACACTCGCAAGCCAGGACAAATATCCAACCACTTTGTCGTTGGAGTTGATCGCCTCCTCTTCAAGCTCCCCGGAATACAAACTCGAAGTGGGAGGAGGGCCGATGTACAAAGCCGAACTGGGACTGTTGCCGCTAGATACCCTGGCATCGACTCAAACTCTTCGCTTCAAGGTTCCGGCCTCACCTTCCATTGATCAGTTCGACCACCTGACACTCCGCTTCTATCTCAAAATCCCCCGTCTGCAAATAGCCCCTCGTGTAGCAATCCAAAAATTCACGATCTATCCCCGCTAAACTAGGGGTTCCACGATGGGCGACAAAGCACCTTTTATCCACCTTCACTGCCACACAGATTATTCGCTGCTGGACGGCGCTTGCGAGATCTCACAAATGATGGAGGTGGTGGCTGAACAGAAGGCCCCGGCCATTGCCATGACCGATCACGGCAATCTCTTTGGCGGGTCAGAGTTCTATAACGCGGCCAAGGGCGCAGGGATCAACGGCATCATGGGCTGCGAACTCTATGTCACCCAGCAGTCTGCCAGCGTGAAGAATGCAGCCAATCGCTACAACCATCTGGTGCTGCTTTGCGAGAACCAGGAAGGCTATCGCAACCTCATCGAGCTGGTTTCGACCGGCTATATCGATGGTTTCTACCAAAAGCCCCGTGTGGACAAGGACTTGCTGGCGCGGCACTCCAAGGGGTTGATCTGTTTGTCGGGCTGCCTGCGCGGCGATGTGCAGGAAGCGCTGCTCAATGGCAAGTTTGACGATGCGCGAACGCTCGCCAATGAGTATCAGGACATTTTCGGCAAGGGCAATTTCTATCTTGAGCTGCAGGATCACGGCCTTGAGCAAGATCGCAAGGTGATTCCCGAAGTGGAGCGGCTGGCCCTCGATACCGGCATGCCACTGGTTGTCACCAACGACGCGCATTATCTGCGAGCTGGCGACCCTCAAGCGCACGAAGCGATGCTTTGCATTCAGACGGGCCGCACGCTGTCTGACCCGAATCACATGCGCTTTGATACGCCTGAGTTTTATCTGAAAACTCGCGCCGAGATGGAGAAGCTCTTTGGGCATGTGCCGCAGGCACTTGATGCCACCTGGGACATCGCCCAGCGTTGCAAGCTGAAGCTCGAAAGTGTCAAGGACCCCTTCCCGGTCTTCCAGATCCCCGAGAATCACACGATTGACAGCTACTTTGAATGGGTCGCCCGGGCAGGCTTTGAGAAGCGGCGGGCGAAGCTGGAGATTCTGGCGGCACAGTGCAATCTGCGCTATCCGCTGGAGGTTTATGAAGAACGGCTAACGCGCGAGATTCGCATCATCCAGCAGATGAAGTTCCCGGGGTACTTCCTGATCGTTTGGGATTTCATTCGTCATGCGAAGCAATCGGGGATTCCGGTGGGGCCGGGCCGCGGATCGGCGGCGGGTTCGCTGGTGGCCTATGCGATGGACATCACCGACATCGACCCACTGCCTTATAACCTGCTCTTTGAGCGCTTTTTGAATCCCGAACGTATCTCGATGCCTGATATCGATATCGACTTCTGCACG
>JAPKYY010000848.1 GCA_026394095.1 Acidobacteriota bacterium
CTCCGCGCTCGGCCGCAAGATTGGACGTGGGCGCAGAGAGGGTCTCAACGATCAGCCAGACTACACGATTATTGGCGTTGTAAAGGACCTTCGAGACTACAAAATCAACGGGACTGGGGATCGATTCTGGTATGTTCCATACGAACAGCAGGATCGGTTGCAGTCGATGAACCTCAACGTCCGGACCAAGGCGGATGCCTTGGCCATGCTGAAGGTGGTGAAAGCGGCAGTGTCGGAAATAGATGCCTATGTGCCGATTTCCCGCGAGAATACGATGGTGCTTGAGGTGGAGGGGCAGATTGGGCAGGAACGCCTGGTGGCTCGCCTGTCGGCGTTCTTCGCCGGGGTTGCCTTGTTGCTAGCTGTGGTTGGCCTCTACGGAGTGATGTCCTATTCAGTGGAGCGTAGGACCAAAGAAATCGGAATCCGGATGGCTCTTGGTGAGTCGCGCTCGCAAGTGCTCTGGATCTTTGTTCGCGAGACGATTTTATACGTTGGGTTGGGAGTTCTAGCGGGTGTACCTTTGGCTCTTGGCCTGGGTGCCTATGCGGAAAAATTGCTCTACGGAGTAAAGCCGGTTGATCTGCTCTCAATCGGACTCGCGGTATTGGTAATCGGGTTCTTTGGATTCCTGGCTGGCCTGATCAGTGCCAGAAGAGCCGCATCCATTGAGCCGCTCTCTGCCCTCAGAAACGAGTAGCAATGAAACTTCTACGCAAGCTACAATTCGCATGGCGTGGCCTCTTTGGTGGTGCTGGGCGTGATCGCGAATTGTCGGAAGAGCTACATTCGCATCTTGAAATGGAAATCGAGATGCGGCTTGGGCGGGGCGAAACGCGGGCAGAAGCCGAACGTGGAGCAAGATTGGCGCTGGGCAATCTGACTTCAGTGGCAGAAGAAACAAGAGAAAGCTGGAGCTTTGCATTCCTGACGGGAATCGGGCAGGATCTTTCCTTTGCCTGGCGGCTGATGAAGAAGAGCCCTGTGTTCACGCTCGCCGCAGTGGCAAGTCTGGGTTTGGGTATCGGTGCCAATACTGCGATTTTCTCGGTTTTCGATCGCGTTCTGCGAGCCCCGCTGGCGGTAAGCGAACCAGAAGACTTGTACCAGCTAACCATTCGTACCTCCCAAAACAAGCCCGGTTCGTATACAACTTCCTACTCATACCCATTGGTGGCTGAGATTGAATCCAAGACCTCATCTGTGGATGCGGCAACCTGCTCTACCAGTTGGACGGCAAGCTACCAGGCATCTGGCTCTGCGCGCCGCATGGGGGTAGAGATGGTCTGCGGCAACTTATTTGAGGTGCTTGGTCTTAAAGCGCAATTGGGCCGCCTGATCGGCAGCGGCGATGGTGCCAGTGCTGTCGCAGTTCTTGCGAATCACTTTTGGCGGAGTGAGTTTGGGGCAGACCCTGATGTGATTGGCCGCAAAATCAGCTTGAACCGGGTCTCCTACACGATTATCGGAGTAGCACCACCAACCTACTTTTCACTCTACAAGGGCAACACTCCAAAGATCTATGCTCCGGTTTTAACCGATGGCCTTCTCAAGGGGAAGCCAAGCGACACCACCGTTCGCACGATGTGGTGGCTTCGCATTCTTGTCCGGCGCAAGGCTGGGGCTACGACTGAGCAGATGAACGCAGAGCTTACTCCGCTGATTCGAGAGTATTGGCGCAGCAGTGAAACCAAGGTGAGCGACTTTCTCGATCGTGAAATCAAAAGCATGCAGGCTTCGGTCTTATCGGCTAGCCGAGGTTATGATCAGGCCCGCCGTGAAGCCGAGTACCAAAGTGCATTCCGGCTCTTGCTTGCTGTCGTTGGCGTGGTGTTGCTGATTGCGTGTATCAATATCGCGAACCTGCTTCTGGCAAGGGCAACCGCACGGCAAAAAGAGATCGCCACTCGGCTGGCGCTTGGGGCTAGCCGTAGCCGGCTGGTTCGACAATTCCTTACTGAAAGTCTGGCCCTTTCTTCTTTGGGTGGGTTGGCTGGGCTCTTGTTGGCGCTGGGGCTGGAGAGAGTGCTGATGGTGGAAGCCTTCGGACAAAATGCCCTGGTGCTGCTTCCGGATGGATTGAGCGCCAGCGTTCTATCTTTGACAATTGGTTTGTCCCTGATCGCCGGTCTTGGCTTTGGACTTCTGCCAGCCCTGAGCGCAGACCGCCAGGGAGTGGGTGGCAACAGCCGCTTCACTGGACGAAAGCTGATGGTGAGTTTTCAGGTCGCTCTTTCTGTGTTGTTACTGAGTGCTGCTGGCCTCTTCCTGCAAACGCTCGAGAACTACCGGCGTATCGACTCTGGTTTCACAAGGGAGAATTTGGTGACGATGAGGTTGAGCCCGCCGCCAGGGCAAAGCAAAGAGGCTCTGCTCAGCTACTACGGGCGTGTCGAGCGCAAACTCAAAGATATGCCCGGTGGGCTAGGGGCTTCCATGAGCTCGATGGGCCTGCTCGTAGATTATCTTTGGAGCAGTGGGATTCACGTAGTAGGGCTTTCCATTCCTGAAGGTGAAGCTGGGCCACTTCGCAATGCCGTGGGCGCGAACTTCTTTACCGTGATGGGAGCCAGCCTGATCGAGGGTAGGGATTTTGACGAGAGCGACAATCGGGTAGATGCGCCGCTGGTTGCGATTGTGAACCAGACTTTTGCCCGTCGTTACTTTGGCACCGCGTCCCCATTGGGAAGGCAGATTGGGCCTGGCATCAGAACCGGTGATGTGGCCAAGCACTACACTGTCGTTGGTGTCGTCGCCGACCTTCGAGACGCCAGAATCAATGTTTCGCCAGAAAGATATTGGTATGTACCTCTGGCACAACAAGAGCGAGTAGATAGCGTCGATGTTTACGTTCGCACCAGTGCTTCTGGCCCCGGAGTTGCCGAAGTGCGCTCTGCGATTGCTGCCCTCGATATCGGTGTTCCGATCTCAGAAGAAGGTACTGTCTCGCTGGCCGTGGAAGCCCAGTTGAGGCAAGAACGTCTGGTCGCTCGCCTCTCTGCCTTCTTTGCCGGCGTCGCGTTGTTGCTAGCCGTTGTCGGTCTCTACGGCGTGATGGCCTATACGGTGGAGCGCAAGACGAAAGAAATCGGTATCCGCATGGCGCTAGGGGAATCGCGAGGTGAAATCCTATGGAAGGTCATGCGGGAGACCTTGATTTATGTAGGGCTTGGTGTTTCTCTCGGCGTGCCGATGGCGATTGGGTTGGGTCGTCTGGCCGAGAAGATGTTGTTTGGTGTCAAGCCGGCCGATTGGCTTTCGATTGGCCTCGCTGTTACTTCCATCGGTGTCTTCGGACTACTGGCTGGACTCATCACCGCCCGGCGTGCCGCCTCCATCGAGCCTCTGGCTGCACTCCGTATAGAATAACGGCGTGATCTCTCGCAGAACCCTCTTACAAACTGGTGCGGCTAGCGCTGCGCTGGCCCAGACTGCTGCTTCCAAAGGCACCGTCACCAAATCCAGCTTTACTTCAACCAAGCTCTTTCCGGGTAGCGTCCGCGATTACTGGGTTTATTAATTTCCTTGCTTCGGAATAGAAATT
>JAPKYY010000267.1 GCA_026394095.1 Acidobacteriota bacterium
TAGTGGCGACCGGATGCTGCCCATACGGGCGCGGCCGGTACCCTTTTGCTTCCACAGCTTCTTGCCGCTACCAGCAACTTCGTGACGGGTCTTGGTTGCAGCCAGGCCCTTGCGCTGTCCGGCCATGTAGTGGCGGACAGATTCATAAAGCAGGTGCTCGTTAACATCGGCGCCAAATACTTCGGCGGCGAGTTCGAGCGAACCAACTACTTTATTTTCGAGATTGATTACGTCTACGGTAGGCATCTTATTGGCCCCTCGTCTTTGTACGGCGGATCATGACATAAGAGCCATTGGCTCCGGGCAGGGCGCCCTTGACCATGATCACGTTCTCTTCCGCATCAACCTCAATGATTTCGAGATTGCGTACGGTCACCTGATCGGTACCCATGTGGCCGCCCATGCGCATGCCAGGAAAGACACGCGAGGGGAAGCTGGATGCACCAATCGAACCGGGGGCACGATGGAACATCGAACCGTGGCCGCCAGGACCGCCGCGGAAGCCGTGGCGCTTGACCACACCCTGGAAACCACGTCCCTTGGAGATACCGATAACATCGATGATCTCTTTGGGCTTGAAGTCTTCAGCGGTGATCTTGTCGCCGGCCTTGAAGTCGCCATTGCCACGGTTCAATTTGAACTCGCGACTATAGCGGACCCCGTCCGCGCCAGCCTTCTTCAGGTGGCCCGTCTCGGGCTTGTTGATCCGGGCTGGTTTGACGTATTCCATCAGGCCAACCTGAATGGCGTCATAACCGTCAGTAGCAGGCGTCTTGCGCTGTACGACCACGCATGGACCGGCCTTCACCAATGTGACAGGCACCACCTGCCCATCGGCGCGGAAGATCTGCGTCATGCCGATTTTTTTACCTAAAATTCCTGGGCTCATTGCCAACCTCTCCAGGTTCTAACCACGAAGGTCAAACTGCGGATTCCTAAAAACTTTTCTACTTCTTGCCGAAAGCTTTAATTTCGACGTCCACGCCGGCAGGCAGGTCGAGCTTCATCAGCGCGTCTACCGTGTCTTGCGTCGGCTCGAGGATATCGAGCAAGCGCTTGTGCGTGCGAATTTCAAACTGCTCCCGCGACTTCTTGTCTACGTGCGGTGAGCGATTCACCGTGTAGCGGTTCCGCACCGTGGGAAGCGGGATCGGCCCGGCGATCACCGCACCGGTACGGCGAGCCGTGTCGACGATTTCACTCGTCGATTGGTCCAGTACGCGGTGATCGTAAGCCTTAAGGCGGATACGGATTCGTTCTTTATTCATCTGTCAGGTCCTAGCTAAACTACTACTCGACGATTTCTGATACCGTGCCGGCACCGACTGTACGGCCGCCTTCGCGAATTGCGAAGCGCAAACCCTTGTCCATAGCCACCGGGGTGATCAGTTCGATTTCCATCTGTACGTTGTCGCCAGGCATAACCATCTCGGTACCGGCAGGCAGCTTGGCCACACCAGTTACGTCCGTCGTGCGGAAGTAGAACTGGGGACGGTAGCCATTGAAGAACGGAGTGTGACGTCCGCCTTCTTCCTTGCTCAGTACGTAGACTTCGCCCTTGAACTTCTTGTAACCCTTAATCGAACCGGGCTTGGCGATAACCTGGCCACGTTCGACGTCGTTCTTTTCAATACCGCGCAGAAGCAAACCGACGTTGTCGCCAGCGCGACCTTCGTCCAGCAACTTCTTGAACATTTC
>JAPKYY010001040.1 GCA_026394095.1 Acidobacteriota bacterium
ATCCATAACTCATTCTATTCACGAAATATCAAGACTCGCTAGCGAAATATCACAAATCGTGAAATATCATGACGTAGTTGATTCAATTAAATCAACAACTTGGCTTTGGCCCCACCCGTGCACTCTATTTGTGCACGATGAAACACATACTTCTCACCACTCTCTTCCTGGCCGGACTCGCCTCCGCCCAAACCTACAGAACCGAAAAAGTTGACAACGTAAACATCTTCTACCGTGAAGCCGGCTCCCCGTCCAAGCCCACCATCGTCCTCCTTCACGGCTTCCCCTCCTCCTCCCACATGTACCGGAACCTGATCCCCATTCTGGCTCCTCACTACCATGTGATCGCCCCAGACTTCCCCAGCTTCGGCTACTCCAGCCAACCCACACTCCAGGAATTCGATTACACCTTCGCCAACCTCGCCAGCATCACCGACAAGTTCCTCGATCAGCGCGGAATCAAGAAATACAGCATCTACGTTCAGGACTACGGCTCCCCCGTCGGCTTCCGCCTCTTCATGAAGCACCCCGAACGCATCCAGGCCATCATCAGCCAGAACGGCAACGCCTACGCTGAAGGCCTCAGCCCCTTCTGGGCCGAATACCTCGAACCCTTCTGGAAAGATCGCAACCCAACAACAGAGGCCAAGGCTCGCCAACTCCTCACCATCGACACCACCAAACTCCAGTACACCGCTGGCTTCAAGAACCCCGAACGTGTCGACCCCGACGCCTGGACCTTCGCTCAGGCCACCCTCGACCGTCCCGGCAACAAGGAAATCCAGCTCGCTCTCTTCTACGACTACCAAACCAACGTGAAGCAGTACGACGAGTGGCACGCCATGCTCCGCAAAGTCCAGCCTCCAATCCTCGCCGTCTGGGGTAAGAACGACCCAATCTTCAGCTTTCCGGGTGCCGAAGCCTTCAAACGCGACGTCCCCAAAACTGAACTCCACGCCATCGATTCCGGCCACTTCGCCCTCGAAGAAGAAGCTGACCAAATCGGAACCATCGTCCTCAAATTTCTTGCAAAGAACGTTCGCTAATTCAACAAAGGAAAACAATCAAATGTCACGCATTCAACCCATCCAGAACAACGAAGCCACCGGCAAAGCCAAACAGCTTCTAGACGCAGTCCAGGCCAAGATCGGCATGACTCCAAACCTCATGAAGGGCCTGGCCCAGGCCCCCGCCGCCCTCGAAGGCTACCTCAACTTCTCCGGTGCCCTCGCCACCGGCAACCTCGACGCAAAGTTCCGCGAACAGATTGCCCTCGCCGTAGCCCAGGCCAACTCCTGCGAGTACTGCCTTGCCGCCCACTCGACGATCGGCAAGATGAACGGCCTCAAGCCCGAAGAGATCCTCGCCAGCCGCCACTCCCAGTCCACTGACGCTAAACTCGATGCCGGCCTCAAGTTCGCTCAGTCCCTGGTCATCCATCGCGGCCTCGTCTCAGACGCTGCT
This sequence comes from Acidobacteriota bacterium, assembly GCA_026394095.1. Classification (GTDB taxonomy): domain Bacteria; phylum Acidobacteriota; class Terriglobia; order Bryobacterales; family Bryobacteraceae; genus Bryobacter. The sequence continues at coordinate 1,465 of JAPKYY010001040.1, forward strand.
CTCGATGCCGTCCGCAACGCTGGCTTCACCCAAGGTGAGATCACCGAGATCGTCTCCAACGTCGCTCTCAACATCTTCACCAACTACTTCAACCACGTCGCCCAAACCGAGGTGGATTTCCCCAAAGTCTCGGTGAACCTCTAATGACCTTCACCCTCGAAACAGCACTCGCAAAAGTCCAGGCCGCGGAGGCGGCCTGGAACTCCAAAGACCCCGAACGCATCGCCCTCGCCTACTCTCCAGACTCCCAGTGGCGCAACCGCACCACCTTCCTCAACGGCCGCGAAGAAATCAAAGCCTTCCTCAAGGGCAAGTGGGAGCGTGAGCTCGACTACCGCCTCAAGAAAACACTCTGGGGCTTCCGCGAAAACCGCATCGCCGTGAGCTTCGAATACGAATGGCACAACGAAGAAGGCCAATGGGTCCGCTCCTACGGCAACGAGCTCTGGGAGTTTAACGACGAGGGCCTCATGCAAACCCGCCTCGCCAGCATCAACGACGCACCGATCGACAAATCAGAAAGAAGGATCCTCTAACATGCACCTCAAAGAGCTCTGGCGCTACCCCGTAAAATCAATGGCCGGCGAACAACTGCAAGAGGTCGAGCTCACAAAGTTAGGACTGGCGGGAGACCGCCAGATCCTCGTCCAGGCCGCCACCGGCCGCATCCTCACCTCAAGAACCCACCACAAGCTACTAGGCCTCAAAGGCGCCCTCGACCCAGACAATCAGCCCCTCATCAACGGCCTCCTCTGGAACTCCAAAGAAGCAGCCCAGCTCGTCAGCGACACCCTCAACCAACCCGTAAAGTTGATCCGCCACGAAGGCCCGGAGCGCTTCGATATCCTCCCCCTGCTTGTGGCGACAGACGGCGCCATCGACTACATGCAAATCGATTCCCGACGCCTCCGCCCCAACCTGATCATCGGCGGCGTCGAGGGCCTCGAGGAACGCACCTGGCCCAATCACGCCCTGCAAATCGGAAACACAAAAATCGCCCCAGCGCAGCTAAGAGGCCGTTGCGTCATGACCACCTACCACCCCGACACATTAGTCCAGGACATGAACGTCCTTAGAAGCATCATCAAGAAACTAGACGGAGTCATGGCCCTCGACACAGCCGTCATTACCCCCGGCCACCTGCGCATCAACGATCCGGTAGCGCTTCTCCCTTAAGCGACAACACTGCCTCTTCTACGCTCCGAACCAGCACCACCTGCGCCATCATCGTCCGCAGAATCTCGGCAAGCTGAACATATACAAATTCGGATCTCCCCCCAAGATCCACCAGCACCACCGGCTTATACATAAACTCCCCGCTCCCCACCACCCAGTCGAGCGCATTCTTCAAAACCCCCGGCACCCCGTGTGCGTACTCCGGGCTCGAAATCACCACCCCATCGGCAGCCGTCAAAGCCTCCCGCCACCGCAGCACCGCTTGCGGAAAGGGCTCAACATCCAGGTCCGGGTTGAAGTGAGGCAACTCGCCCAACCCCTCAAACAAAGTTACAGCTTGAGATCCCCGCAGCGACACCTTATTCTTTGATTGCTCCCGCAAGCTCCCCGAAACTCACAGATTCCTCACTGCTTCAATTCCACATGTTCGCTCGACACTATCAAGCCCGCATC
>JAPKYY010000976.1 GCA_026394095.1 Acidobacteriota bacterium
AATGCTGGGCGCAACCGCGATGAAGATCGAATGGCCCGGCCTGCACAACCTGATCACCCGCATGCCCCCGGTCATGGTCAAAGAGACGCCCTACGCTGCCGTCTTTAACTTCAATTTCCTCGCCGCCTCCGGCACAAGCTGCATGGTCGCCGCCTTCCTGAGCGCAATTGTCCTCGGCGTCAAACCCGGTCAATTCATCAAGGTAGTGGGTGAAGCGCTTCTGCAACTCCGCATCCCCACCGTGACGGTCTGCTCCGTCCTCGGCATGGCCTTCCTGATGAACTACTCCGGTGCCACCGGCACCCTCGGCCTCGCCTTCGCCGCCACCGGCGTCCTCTTCCCCTTCTTCAGCGCCATGCTCGGCTGGCTCGGCGTCTTCCTCACCGGCAGCGATACCAGCGCCAACGCCCTCTTCGGCAACCTGCAAGTAGTCACCGCCGGCAAGCTCGGCCTCGACCCTGTTCTGATGGCCGCCTCCAACTCCTCCGGCGGCGTCATGGGCAAGATGATCTCACTGCAAACTATTGCCGTAGCCGCTGCCGCCACCAAAATGTCCACCGAAGATCAGGCCAAACTCTTCCGCTTCACCTTCGGCCACAGCTTGCTGCTAGCCAGCGTCATCGGAATCATCACCTTCATCTACTCAAGGATGTGATTTCCCCACATGTGATTTGATAGTTGGCGAATGAAATTTCTACTTTTGGTCGCCGCATCCACCATCCTTGCCTGGGCCCAACACCCAGATGCAAAGTCAGAAGGCGCCCGACTCTTCGTCCGCAATTGCTCAGCCTGTCACGGTGATACCGGCAAAGGCGGTCGTGGCCCCGACCTCACAACAGGAGACTGGAAGCACGGCGGCTCGGTCGACGACCTCATCCGCAGCATCACCCAGGGCATCCCCGGCACCCAGATGCCACCCATCAACATGCCTGACGAGCAGGCGCGATCGATCGCCGAATACCTGCTCTCCATCACCGCCAAGCAGAATGAAAAACCGAGTGGCGACGAAGCCAACGGCCGCACGCTTTTCTTCGGCACTGCCAACTGTTCCACCTGCCACATGTTCGCAGGCCGTGGCGGAGTCCTCGGGCCCGATCTCACCAACTCCAGAGCCCGCTTCCAGGCATCGGCACTCTCCTCGAAAATGGCCGCCCCAATCGCCATGGTCGAAGCCGCCGGCCTCACGGGTGTAGCCAAAGGCGAAGACACTTTCACTCTCCAACTCATGGACACCAAGCAAAAGTGGCATCTCCTCAACAAGCGCGATCTCACCCAACCCATTCGCAAACTCGCAGTCCCCCACCCCGCCATCGATACCAAGGGCCGCAACGACATCGCCGCCTTCCTGATCAAAGCCCCAACCACCTACGACCCCGCCAACGAATGGAAGCCCGCCGCAGACCTCAACGTCACCTTTGAGCGCATCAAGAACGCCGCCGCAGAACCCCAAAACTGGCTCACCTACTGGGGCGGTCTCGAAGGCCGCCACTACTCGGGCCTCAAGCAAATCACCCCCGCCAACGCCGCCCAACTCAAGAGCACCTTCACCTATCAGCTCGGCGCGGTGCTTGAAAAATTGGCGGCCGCGCGCGATCATGCCCTGACACTTCGTGCTTCAGCGATCATGGACGAGCTTTTAAGCGCCGAATCTAAGGAAGTGGACACATGGGATGCGGAGACTCTGGC
>JAPKYY010000273.1 GCA_026394095.1 Acidobacteriota bacterium
GTTGAGGCGGTCGAGAAAGAGGGCGCGGTTGGGTAGGCCAGTGACGGAATCATGGAAGGCCTCAAAGAGGAGCTGCTCGTCGAGTTGCTTCTGATCCTGGATGTCGGTTTGGAGGCCCACGAGGCGTGTAGCTTCGCCGGATTCATTGCGCATTGCAATAGCGCGGGTCATCATCCAGCGGAATTGGCCGCCACGAGTGCGGGCGCGGTATTCGGCTTCGAGGTGTTCGGGTTGGCCCTTGAGGTAGGTGGCGATGCGATTGCGAAGGATCGGGAGATCGTCGGGATGGACGAGCATGTACCACTCGCCTAAGTCGCCGGTGATTTCTTCGTCAGAGTAGCCGAGCATTTCTTTCCAGCGCGGGGAGAAGTAGACTTCGTCGGTGCGAAGGTTCCAATCCCAAAGACCTTCAGTGGAACCGAGGGCATTGAGGGTTTTGGTTTTGTCTTCTAAAGCAATGGCGTCGATTGCGGACTTTTTGTCTGTGATGTCGCGATGAATCGCGACCGAGCCGGTTGCTTCTTTCTTCTCGTTGAAGGTGACTGCGATGGAGACGTCCTGAACGATTTCACGGCCCGTCGGAGTGAAATTGGAGATCTCACCCTTCCATGCGCCATCGAGCTCAAGGGCCTGGAGGATGTGGTTGCGAGAAGGGACCTGGAGCCAGTCGGGTTGGACTTCGCTTAGAGTTTTGCCCTTTGCAAATTCTGCAGTGAAGCCGTAGAGTTGCTCGGCAGCCTCATTCATCCACAGGACTCGATGCTGGGTGTCGTAGGTGAGGATGGCGTCCTGGATGGCGTTGAGCAGATCTGTGGGCTGCTTCTGGGCGGTTGGATGTGCCGCGAGGAGCGTGAGTGGGGTGCCCTTGATGGGGAGGATGGTGCCTTCCATCGTGAGCAGCGGACCTTCTTTTTGCCGCAGGTGCAGGACCATGGGGTCGCTGCCGGGAGTGATTTCTTCGAGGATTTTTGAGGCAGGGCGGCCGATCAGACGGTTGGGGTCTAGCCCCAAGAGAGCCTGAACTGCGGGGTTGATGTATTGGACGTTGGTATCGAGATCGAGGATGGCGAGGATGTCTGAAGCATTTTCGACGAGAGCGCGGAAACTGGTTTCGCTTTCTGCAAGTTGTTCACTGGCGATGTGCTCGCCGGTGAGGTCGGCCATGAAACTCATGTAGCGGGTGGAGGGAGTGCCATCGGCATTGTTGAGAGGTGCAGTGTAGACGGCGAGGTCGAGGCGGTTGCCGTTTTTGCGCAGGATGCGGATGTCTTCGCGGGTCCAGAAGCCGGGTTGCGGGAACTTGGGTGCAATCGGGGAGGGCTGGCCGATGATTTCTGAGGCAGCAAAGCCGGTGGTGGATTCAGCCAGGGGATTCCAGTGCAGGACCTTGCCGGTGGAGTCGAGGATCTGAACCGGGAGCGGGGATTCGGCGAGCATTTTCTCAAGCACGCCGGCTGTATCGACTTTGGGGGCCTCTGCCTTCTTGAAGGAGATAATCCAGTGGGTGATGTCGTGACTGGAATTGATCACGGGCTTGGCGTGCATTTCGACGTCGATCGCTACGTTGGCTTTGTGCCAGATGGAGATGCGCGAGTCGATGGGTTGGCCGGTAGCGAAGAATTCTGAGTTGAAGAGCGATTTTGGGGATTTGCCAATGATCTCGGAAGCCTCAAAGCCGGTGAGGCGGGTGAAGGCTTCATTGACAAAGAGGACGATCGGGCCAGAACCCATCACCTTTTCGGCCTCGGCAACAAAGATGGCGTCATCGATGGAGGAGATTGTGGTCTCCCAAAGGCGGAGGCGTTCTTCGATTTTGCGCCGGTGCTCTGCAGCGTCAGGGATAAAGACAGCCGGTTTGTCTTTGCCCCGGTGTGCGATCAGATAGATCAGGCCGGCGAAGAGGCAGGCAAGGGCAGCACCGGAAATCAGAATCATGTCGGCGAGTTTTTCGTTGGCGCGCTGGAAGTCCGGGCTGGGCCAGAGGCGCATCTTCCATTCAGAGCCAAAGATCTTGAGACTGCTCATTTGTTCCCAGTCGTCTGGGCGATTTTTGGGGAGGCCGCGGGAATAGATGGGTTCGTAGCCGTCGAGGAGCTGGAGAGAATAGTCGCTGGCGAGGAGACGGTCGAAAACGTAATCCATCATCACCTGGAGGTGGAAGACACCGACGAGAGCCCCGGTGAGTTTGCCATCAACCACGCTTGGGATGTAGGCGGCGAAGGCCTTTCCGCGATCGGCTACGACAATGGCATCGCTGATGCGCGTGCGGCGCTGCCCGGCGAGCTCAGTCAAAAGTTCGATGCGGTTTTCTTTAACCAGACCGTGGAGCTTTACAACTGCTGGTTCATAGACTGTGGGAAGGGCCCAGGTGACGCGCCAGTCTTCTACGACCAGACGGGGAGATCGATCTGGTTTGTTGGCAGAGGGGTTTTCGATCCAGGCGATGGCAAGGAGGCTGGGGTGCTGTTCGAGAATCTGGCGAACATCGTAGTCCCATTCGATGCGGTTCATGTCGGGACGAATCTGCCATTTGGCAGCCATGCGCTGAAGCGCACTCAGTTCCTGATCGAGCTCTCCCGAGACACGGTCCTGCAGGGAGTTAGAGGCGGTTACCAGGAGGGACTTTGCACGACGGGTTTCCTGGCCACGGAGGAAGAACCACATGGAGAAGGCGGCACCAAGCGTAACGACGAAAACGACGGCCATAAGGAGCCAAAGGCCGGGTTTGATGGTGACTCTCATCTGGATAGTTTGATTGTATTCGGATAGAGTTCCTGGCAGCTATGGTGAAAAAGTTCCTTTCGAGGTGGTACCCGGTGAATGGTACTTTCTCGGGAATTGGAGAATTTGCAGTATAAGAGGTGGATTATGTCCCAAAGAATCTTATGGATACAAAATTGAAAAACTCTGCTAGCATGCTACTAGTGATGTACTGTACCTTGTCGCAGGTAATATCCTGCTCATCGCCCCGAGTGGCGTCCTTCCTTTAAGCATGTTTCCGAACAATAGACCCCCCTTTCGGCGCGTTCCCAAGATTAGAGAAAACGTAAACGAGGCTATCCGCGTTAAGGAAGTACGTGCAGTATTTCCTGACGGTGTGGTTGAAGTATTGCCCACCGCCACTGCGATTCGCCGGGCCCAGGAACTTGGCCTTGACCTGATTCTCGTTTCACCGACGGCAGAACCGCCGGTTGCCAAGGCCATGGATTATGGCCAGTGGCAGTACGAACAGAAGAAGAAAACGCACGACGCCAAGAAGAAGCAGCACGTGATTCAGGTGAAGGAAGTGAAATTCCGTCCGAACACTGATGATCACGACTATGAGTTCAAGAAGAACAATGCGTTGCGCTTTTTGAAAGAGGGCAATCGCGTGAAAGCGGTGGTCCAGTTCAGGGGTCGTGAAATTGCTCACGTTGATTTGGGCAAGAAGTTGTTGTTGCGCTTTGCCGAAGACTTGAAGGAAGTGGGCGCAGTGGAAGGCTCTCCGAAGCTGGAAGGCCGTAATGCGCACATCATCATGAGCCCGGTGAAAGTACAGGTTCAAGCACCTGCGTCCAAGCCGAAGGAAAAGATTGTTGTGCCGGCTCCGAAGCCTCCGATTGAAGTTCCGCAGAGCTAGGTTTTAGATCCAATTCATCTTTGCAAATGCCCTGGCGGAAGCCGGGGCATTTGATTTTAGCCGGGCGGGATGCTTGATGCACTCTACATCAACCTATGATGCGATACGCATCGCACTGATAAAATCAAGGGATGCGAACAACGGTAGCGATTTCTGACCCTCTGCTTGAAAATGCCAAGCAATATGCCGAGCAGCGCGGCACTACCGTCAGTAACGTGATAGAGGACGCCTTGCGTCTGCTGCTCTCCCAGCCATCTGCTGCCCAGGGGCCACCATTCAAACTGCATACCGTCAAGGGCAGGTTGGTTGACCCGAAGCGCAATCTTGACCGCATCTCGGCAGTGATCGCACAAGACGACGAAAACGAGTACCGAAGGGATCAGTAGCAGCCGTGCAGATGCCCGATGTCAACGTTCTCATTCATGCGCACCGGGCGGAGTCTGCGCAGCATGAGCGGTATGCCGAATGGCTCACGGAGCTTTGTACCGGGACGGAACCCTTCGCACTCTCTGAACTGGTGCTACAGGGCTTTTTGCGGATCGCGACTAACTCAAGAATCTTCGATCCGCCCTCTACTGCAGAGGACGCATTTCTGTTCATTGATGCACTGCTCGCTCAACCGGGCTGCATTCGCATCCGACCGGGCCCCCGGCATTGGGACATCTTCCGGCAGATCTGCAAAGATCCTGGCGTCCGTGGCAAGTTAGTTGCCGACGCGGCGCATGCGGCCCTTGCCATTGAGAGCGGCTGTGTCTGGGTGTCAGCCGACACCGATTTTGCCCGTTTCGCGCCCGCCCTTCGCTGGCAACATCTCTAGGATTCAGGCAGTGCAGGGCCTAGATGGCGGGGGTCTGAATGGGTTGGACCCTTCGATTCAAGATCCATTCTTTTGCGTCTTCGAAGAGGGAATAGAAGACCGGGACTGCCAGCAGTGTAAGTAGGAGGCAGAGGCTTTGGCCCCCCACCACCAGGACGCCGATGGAGCGGTTGGTTTCAGCACCCTGGCCGGTGCCGAGGACGAGTGGGATCATGCCGGCTACGAGGGCGATGGTGGTCATCAGGATGGGCCGCAGGCGGTCTCGATTGGCCTGGATGATGGCTTTGTCCCGAGGCAGGCCGTGGGCGCGGAGGGTGTTGGTGTGGTCGATCTGGAGGATCGCGTTTTTCTTAACCACACCGAAGAGGAGAAGGATACCGAGCATCGAGAAGATGTTGAGCTGCTGGCCGGCCAGGGCTGAGCTGAGCATCGCAAAGGGGACCGATAGCGGGAGTGTGAGCAGGATAGTGACCGGGTGGATGAAGCTTTCAAACTGGGCAGCCAGCACCATGTACATGAAGATGAAGGTGAGGCCGACGGCAATCATGAAGTAGAAGCCTGTCTTTTCGAGTTCTTTGACGTCACCGGAGACGGCCTGCCGGTAGCCGGGATCGAGATTCATCTGCTCGACGAAGTTGCGGATGGATTCAACGGCTGCGCTCTGGCTGCCGCCGGGCGCCGGGTTGGCGTAGAGGGTGACTTGACGCTGGCGATTGAAGCGGTCGATCGTGCCAGGGCCTGAGCCTTCACTGATGGAGGCGACGTTGCGCAGCTCAACGGGGCCATTGGTGGAAGGCACCATGGTGCGGAGTACGGCATCGCGATCCTGACGGGCTGCGGCTGTGGCGCGGACACGGATCTCGTATTGATTCTTGCCTTCGCTGAAGTTGTTGACGCGCTCGCCGGAATACATGGTGTTGATAGTGGAGGCGATGTCTTCGACGCGAACGCCCAAGTCTGCCGCACGGGCGCGATCGATCTTGAGACGGAGTTCTGGTTTGCCGGGGAGGAGGCTGCGATCGGCGTCGGCCATGTTGGGATCTTTTTTCATGTGCTCGAGGAGTTGGGCTGAGTACTGATCGAGCTTGTTGAGATCGTTGCCAGCGATGATGAACTGAATGGAGGCGTTGCGCTCGCCACCGGCAAAGGGATTGACGGCCTGTACTGAGGTGTAGATGTTTTTGGGATAGGCCTTGAGGAGTTCGCGGGCGGCGGCGATGAGGCTTTTCTGGTCTGGCTTGCGTTCGGAGATTTGCTTGAGCCGGACGAAGATGGTGCCGGCGTTGGCTTGCTGCTGGGCGTTGAAGCCGGCGACAGCGAGGGTGGATTGGACGCCCTCGAGCTCGTTGCGGATGCGACGGGCCATGTCTTCCATTACGGATTCGCTGGCGGCAAGGCTGGAGCCTTCTGGGAGACGAACAGAGACTTCGAATTCATTCTCGTCGTCCTCAGCAATGAATGTGAAGCCCGCGACCATGGAGAGAGGCACGATGCTCGCGATGACGAGGGCGCAGAGAGTAACGACCTTGCCGCGATTGGCCATGCTCCAGACGAGCATGCGTGTGTAAATGCGATCGAGCCACAGGTTAAGAGCACTATCTGTTGAGACATGGCCTTTTTCATTGGGCTTGATCCAGCGGGCAGCCAGGGTAGGGGTGAGGGTGAAAGAGACAATGAGACTGACAGCGATGGCAGCGGCGCAGGTGAGGCCGAAGCTTTGCATGAACTGCCCGACAATGCCACCCATGAAACCGATGGGGACGAAGACGGCGAGGAGGGACAGGGTAGTTGCCATCACCGCAAGGCCGATTTCTCTTGTACCTTCGATGGCAGCCTCAATGGGGGACATGCCTTTTTCTTCGACGAAGCGGTAGATGTTTTCCAGAACTACGATCGCGTCGTCGATGACTACGCCGACCATGAGTGTGAGGGCAAGCATGGTCATCATGTTGAGGGTGTAGCCGAGAGCTTTCATGACGGCGAAGGAGGCAATGATTGACGTGGGGATGGCGATGGCAGCGATGAGGGTGCTGCGCCAGTTGCGAAGGAAGACAAAGACAACGCCAGCAGCAAGGAAACCACCAACTATCAGGTGTTCTTCAATGCTGTGGAGGGCGGCGCGGATGAACTCGCTCTGATCGCGGACGAGATCGATCTGGACGTCTTTGGGGAAGTTCGCTTTCAGTTCGGCGATGCGCTCTTTGACCGCGTCAATGGTAGCGACGGTATTCACGCCGGATTGCTTCTGGATGCCGATGACAATGGCGCTCTCACCGTTTTGACGTGCGACGCTGGTGGGCTGCTGGCCGCCATCGAGGACTTGCGCAACGTCGCGGAGCTTGACCGGATAGCCTTCGCGGTTGGCGACAACGATTTCGCTCAGGGCCGAAAGGTCTGTGGTTTTGCCAAGGGTTCGGACGGTGAGACGGCGGGTGGATTCGTTGACGGTGCCGCCGGGGAGTTCCATGTTTTGAGAACGGAGGGCGTTGGTGAGATCGGCAACGGTAAGTGAGTAGGCGCGGAGGCGGCTTGAGTCGACTCGAACTTCGATCTCCCTTTTACTACCGCCGAAGATGCGGACTGAACCGACGCCTGAAACGCTTTCGATCTGGTCGACAATCTCTTTGTCGGCAAACTCAGTGATCGCGACCAGAGGACGCGGGGAGCGGACGGCATAGAGCAATACATCGGCTGCGTCGCTGTTGAGCTTTTGAACTTGCGGTTTATCGGCGGTCTTGGGCAGTTCGTTCAAGACAAGGTCGACTTTTTGCCGCACTTCGGCTGCGGCGGTATCGACGTTCTTACCGAGTTGGAATTGAATGACGACTTGCGAGATGCCTTCAGAGGAGGTGGAGCGGAGCTCTTCAATGCCAGAGACGGTGTTGACGGCACCTTCGATGCGATCGCTGATTTCGCGTTCGATCTCTTCGGGCGAAGCACCGGGGTTGGTAGTGATGATTGCGACGATGGGGAGGTCGACGTTGGGGAAGCGGTCTACACCGAGGAGGCCGAAGGAGAAGGCACCCACGACGGTGAGCGCCAAAACGATCATGGTGGCGAAGACAGGGCGGCGGATGCAGATTTCAGCTAGCTTTTGCATGGTGTTATTTCTCCTGTACTGGTGCGCCGTCGAAGAGCTTGGCGCGGTCGCTCACGATGACGGTTGCGTTTGGATTGAGGCCCCGGCGGAGCTGAACTTCCTGGACGGAGCGGGCCGCGATCTCGACGAGTTTGAGGCGGGCGAGGCTGTTCTCGATGATCCAGACACGGTTTGAGTCGGTGCGGCTGTCGAGTTCCAGCGCATTGGGTGGGACAGACACTCGGGATTCGCTGGTGCCGAGGTCGATGCGGACGTCTGCGAACATTCCGGGTTTGAGGAGGAGCTTTGAGTTATCGAAGCGGGCTTCGATCAGAAAACTGCGGGAGGCAGGACTCACCGACATGTTTACAGCGGCAACGTTTCCGATGAAGGTTTGACCGGGGAAGGCCTGGACCGTTGCGCGCACTTTGAGGCCGGGCTTGATGCGGGCAGCTTCTGCTTCGGGAACCTGGATTTGTAGTTTGAGGGGATCGATGCGATCGAGGGTGAGGAACTTGCTTTGGTCGTTGACGAATTCACCGGGAGCAGTAGAACGGGCACTGACGAAGCCCGCGAAAGGGGCTCGGATGGTGGTATCGGCAAGGGCTTTGCGAGCGAGGCCGGTTTGGGCACGAGCGGTATCGAGGGCAGCCCGGGCACCGTCAAGACTGCCGCTACTTTGACGAGCCTGGTTGAGAATGGCTTCATATTGCCTGGCTGCCCCGGCTGTGCGGGCAGAGGCCATGGCGAGGTTGGCGCTGGCACGGTCGGCAGAGGCGCGTGAGACGTCACCGGTTTTGAGCAGGTTTGCAGCGCGGCGGTCTTCGATTTCTAGCAGACGCTGTTCGGCTTGAGCGGATTCGAGGTTGGCCTTGGCGGAGAGCACTTCAGGGACGGATTCGAGACGGCCGGCGAGGCCAGCGCCCAGGCGGGCTTCGGCTTGCTTGAGCAGGGCGGCAGCTTCGCGTTCTCGCGCTTCTGCCTCTTTGAGACGGAGCTGAGCAGATTGCTTAACCAACTCGAGCACTGGTGCGTCTTTGGCTACGAAATCGCCGATGCGGGCAGGGGTTGTGGCTACTATGCCGGGAGCTTCAGCCGAGAGGGCGGCGCTTGATTCAGCGATGAAATTGCCGGTGAGGATGATCTCGAGGGGAGCCTCGATTGAAGTGGATTTGACGGTGCGGACTGTGATGGCCGCTGGGGCTGTAGGGTCTGTTCTTTTGGTTGAGACTTCTCCGCCGCAAGCCAGCAGAAAACTAAGGATAAAAAGGATGCCGGTGATTTTCATGTTTACTCTACGGTGACCTCGAAGGTGGTGAGACTGGTTGCGCTGATGCGCCGGAGGTCGGCGGCAGCGAGGTTATAGGTGCGCCAGGCATTGACGAGGAGCTGGCGGCTTTCGGCCAGCTCATTCTGCCGGGTGTTGAGATTGAGGTTGTTGGATTGGCCTTCGCGGAAGAGTCGGAATTCGCTTTGGAGGCGTTCGTCGCTGGAGAGAAGTGCGGCATCGGCACTGGCGATTCGCTCACGCGCCGCTTCGATTCGCGCCCAGGCTTGTTCAATACCAGTTACGAGTTGGATCTCGGCTTGTTTGCGCTGGGCACTGATGCGGGTTTCAAGGAGGCGCTGCTGGGCAAGGCGGCCTTCGGCGGTGCGATTGCGGAGTGGAAGCTCGATGGAGAGGCTGGCTTGATAGGTGGGGTAGTTGTTGCGCCAGACTTGATTTCCGGCACGCTGGAAGCCACCGATCAATTGGGGAGGCGCATCGAGGTTGAAGCCAGGGAAGAGGTTGCCTTGTGGCACGGATGAGCCAGCAAGACCCTGGCGGCTGTGGGTGAATTGCAGATCAACCTGGGGCTTGGCGGCTTCGGCGGCGACAGTGGTTTGGTCACGTTGGGATTCGAGACGGAGGCTTAGCGCCTGTAGGTCGGGGTGAGATGCCAGTGCTTGTTGGGTGAGTTCTGTTGGAGTGTTGGCGGCGAGCGGGGATTTCGTTTCGAGGGGCGTGACAGTATCGGGCCAGATGGGGTCTGTGGCGGTTGCAGCGAGGAATGACTTGAGTTGAGCCTGAGCTTCGAGCTTGACGCCGTAGGCATTGGCTCGGTTTTCTGCGGCCCGGTTCATCTGGCCGCGAGCACCGGCGAGATCTGCCTGAGCCATTTCGCCTTCTTTGACCTGGCGCTCGGTTGAGGCCAGGCTCTCTTTGGCGTAGCGCTCTACTTCTTGAGCAGCGTTGTAAGCTTCGGTTGCAGCGACAAGGCTCCAGTAAGCGGCTTCGACGCGGTTGACGAGGTCGAGGAGCCGGGACTGAAAATCGAAGCGGAGTGTGTTTCGTTCTCTTGCGCGGATCTTGAGTTCGGTACGGAACTCGTCGGTTTTTAGATTTCTCCAAAGTGGGATTGTGATCGTGTTGCGCTGGCTGAGCTGGTAGTAGGGGTTGAGCGAGGTGAAGGGATTGGAGGTAGCGATGCGGGAGTTTTCAATTGCAGACTCAAACTGGATGCCGTACCAGGGGAGGCGCTGGCGGATGCCAAGGCTTTGGTTCCAGTAGCGTTCGTCGAGACGGCCATTTACGCCCTGCAGGATTGAGGTGGCCGGGGTGGTGGCCTGACGCCATTCGCTCTTGAGGCCAATGATGGGATCGAAGGCGCCTTTAGCTGCATGAAGCGCGGGTTGTGCCGCCTGAAATTGCGTGCGTTCGGCGATTACTTCGGGGTTGTTGGCGATGGCCCGTTGGACGGCTTCGCGGAGGGTGATTTTGGTTTCAGCCATGGCGAGCCAGGCCGTCAGAAGCAGAAAGAGTGTAATTCGCATTTGGACACAGTTCTCCTCGCCCTCTCTTGCTGGAGGGTTGGTTTGCGGTGTTTATCGGGTCATTTGGATCAGGCGGTTGTGGACCGTCCGGATCTGTGGATGGTTTGGCTCTAGGATTCCGAAGAGAACCTGCAGCCAGAGGCTGTCGGATGCGCCGGCAAGGATGGTGGCAAGGACGGGGTCGATACCGTCGTTTTCAACCTTGGCTTGCATGTCGGCGAAGAATTCGCGCTTGGACTGGAAGAGGTCTGGTTTAACGCTAGCGAGTTCGAGGAGATTGAGGATAAAGCTGGGGATGCCCTGTTCGATGGTTTCGAGGTTGACGCCCATGTAGGCCCGGAGGAAGCGGCCCTTTTGTCCGTGGTCTGGTTCCTGGGCCAGGTGACGCTCCATTTGGACGGTCATATCCTCAAATACGCAGTTCAGCATAGCGAGGAGGAGAGCGTCTTTGGAGGGGAAGTGATGAATGAGGCCGCCCTTGCTCACGCCGGCCTGCTTTGCTACTTTGTCGAGGGTTAGACCGCGGACGCCGTGCTGATGGAGGACGTGCTGGGCGGCGGTGAGAATGGAGTCGTGAGTAAGTTCGGCTTTTCTGGACATAAAGACCGACCAGTCGGTCGGTATAGGTCCAGATTACCGACCGGCTGGTCGGTTGTCAAGATAATTTTGAATCTGCTTCTCTTTGTGGAGGAAGCTGGTTTGCGAAGAGGAATGAGCCGGAAATCGAGCGGACAGCAGAGTGCTTATTTCCGACTGACTCTCAGTGTCTCAGCCTCTTCTTTTGGCCTGGGCAGGCCAGGACCTACTTGTGACGGTAGGTGATACGGCCCTTGGTGAGGTCGTATGGAGAGAGCTCCAAAGTCACGCGGTCGCCTGCGAGTACACGGATACGATTCTG